>JBDTFN010000268.1:0-5407 GCA_039937915.1 Jatrophihabitans sp.
GATCCAGGCCGATGAATTCACCTGTAGCCGATGTTTCCTCATCTATTCCCGGTCCCGACTCACCCACGGTCACGGTCACCAGAGCGCTCTAATCTGTCGAGACTGCGCGTGACCAACACTCTGGATGGGTCACTCAGACCCGCCATTGATGTGCCCTAGACCTCTTGGCTGCCGGGCGGCCGAAGCGAACAGTCGTACAACAAGTCCGACGCTCCGCCCTTCCCCGAAACAGTCGCCTGCGATGCCGGCGAACGGTGTGCCGGTCGCGGTGGAACGAGCGACCCTCGAACCGGTTGTGGCGAGTGCTGGCCCTATGTCGGCGCTGCGATAACCGGGAGAGTGCGCGGTGCGATCGCATACACGGATCGCTCTCACCGAGTCGACGCTCCGAGCCGGTGCCGTGATCCGCGTAACCGGTCGATGAATGCGAGTACGTTCGACCGCGTTGGGATGCGCCAACCAGTTCGGATCAGTTCGGCCGTCCGCCGCCGAGCAGCAGAGCGTTAGCTCGTAGCCGAACCTCCCGGTGATCTCCTTCCAGGAGCCACTCATGCGCGTTTCGACCATGCTTCTCGGAGACGACTACTCCGAGCGATCGCCGAGCTTCACGCTCCTCGATGTCTCCGCCTCCCTGCTCCGGCGCCGAGATGCCTGATCCCCGCGACGCCTCCGCGCGGCCGGTCGAGCGCGATCTGCGGGGCCAGATCGGTGCCGTGGTGCGGGATCTGCCCGCTCTGCTCACGGCACCGCTGTACCGGCGGCGTCACCTGGTCTGGGGCGCGACACCTGCCTTGCAGTCGATGGGCATGCGTGGAGACGATCTGTTCCGGCTCGCCCAGTTCCGAGCGACAAGGGCGATCACGATCCGAGCCCGGCCCGGGGCGGTGTGGCCTTGGTTGGTGCAGGTCGGCTGCGGCCGCGCCGGCTTTTACAGCCACGACCTGCTCGACAACCTCGCCCGACCCAGCGCAACCACGATCCTTCCCGAGTTCCAGCACCTCACGGCCGGTCAGTGGGTGCCGATGTCGCCGGCAAAGACACCCACCGATCGAACCGCCCTGCAGGTGCGATCCTTCGACGTCGACCACACCTTGCTGTGGGCGAAGCCGGACAGCAGCTGGGCCTGGCAGCTCATACCCGACGGCGCTGGCGGAACCAGACTGGTCACCCGCATCCACGCCGTCTACGAGTGGAAGAAGCATCCGCTCACCGCGCTGCTCGGCTGCATACTCAGGGAGTTTGGGGACTTCGCGATGCTCCGCGCGATGCTTCGCGGCATCAAGACGCGAGCCGAGTCGCTCGACCGCATGCGCCGTCGCGCCGAGGTTCGGGCGTGACGAGTTCGCGGGCGCTCGCTCCCGACCGGGAAGACGGCGCGGCGTCCAGGTCCCCCGCCCGTGACTGGCTCAACGTGTCCGTTGGGCTGGCCGCTATCGGATTCTCCGTCCTGTACCTCTCCTCCGACGTTCTCGAGGTCGCGCAGGGCCACTTCTCAACGTTTCGGCTGGCGCTCACCTACGCTGGCGAGGCGGCTATTCCGCTGTTCGTTCTCGGGCTCTACGCCGTGCAACGACCTCGCGTTGGGCGGCTCGGCCTGTTCGGAGCGGCGGCGTACGCCTACTCCTACGTCTTCTTCACCAGCACGGTCGTCTACGCGCTCGTCGCACGCATCCCTGACTATGCGGGCGTTACGAGTGCGTTCGGCGGGTGGATGGTTGTCCACGGGGTGATCATGCTGGTGGGCGGTGTGGCGTTCGGTGTCGCAGTGGTCCGGGCCCGGGTGCTGCCTGCGTGGACGGGAATCTGCCTTGCCGTCGGCGTCGTGCTCGTGGCGGCCGCGTCGGGGCTGCCTACCGTTGTCCGGGCGATCGCCGAGGCCTTCCCCGCCGCCGCCTTCATCGGTATGGGAGCCGCCCTGATCCGAAATTCCTTGCGTGCCAACCGCCGAGCCTGACCGACCGCGGGGAACGACCTCCCGCCCGTTCCCCTTGAGCCGGCGGCTGGTGACCGCAGCCTGCGGGCTGGCCGACGGATCGCCCCGATGACCGGGCTATCTCAAGTCGACATCACCGCCTGCTTCCGAGCTCGACAACGGGCCGTCAACGTTCCGCTTATGGGCAGTGCAGATCAGTTGAACGGTCCGCTCTGCACGGTCGCGCCGGTGACGTGCATGGCGGTGAAGTCCCTATCGATCGCGAACCCGATGAACCCATCGAACGAGGCTCGGGCTCAGTGCTGGACAGGTGCCACATTCAGCGGCATGGTCGCAATAGTCGCGGCAGCGGTCTTGCGTGCCCGCGCGCCATCGGAAATGCGGACGTTTCTCGCTTGGCTATGCAGATGACGCGAGTCGTTGTTCATTCACCCCGGTGCCGTGCGTACGACCGCGCTGGACCAGCCATGTCGTGATCGCGACCACGCCGAGGGCGCGCGAGTGTTTGCTCGACCACAAGATCGCCCGCAGCGCCACGCGAAGCCAATTCGCTAGTCGCGCTGTCGATGGAGGGTTGGCCTGAGTCCAGGTGAAGGACTTGAGCTCGGGAAGGAAGCCTTGCTCGACGCAGCCTTCAAGGCTGTGTATCAGGATCGTGTCGCTCCAGTGCCGAGCCAGGCTCAAGTCCCGTGCCAACTCGTCCCAGTTCAGCGTTGGTACGTGTGGGGATCCCGGGATGTCAGGAGCACCGCCCGTGCTGCCCACCGCTATCGCCGGCGCCTCGGGCCCATAGCTCCAGATCAGGCCAGCACCGAGCGCACCGAAAAAGGATGAGTAGAGCATCCAAACCTCTCGGTCCGTTCGCACGTCCACCAAACCGAGGGCGCGCTGAAGCAACGTCGAACCGACGCGCCGCTCATCCGCCATGGGGGGCAATTGGTAGCTCTCGACGGTCCAGCCATCCGAACGGATCCGCTCGACCAGAGCGCTATACGCAAAGGACGCTCGCCGAGGCCGGTCTCGGTCCCGCAGCCCTCGCAACAGGACCGGCAGTACCCGCCAAGGATGATCAGCGATCTGCTGGTAGAGCCGGACATCCGGTTCGATGTCCAGGCCCAGCCCGCACCACACGAGCCCTTCGCTGCTCGTCCACGCCTTCCACTCCTCGTAGCGGGCTGTCGCCACCGACGGGTTGTCGGCGGTGAAGTAGTACCCGTCCCCTGCCGCCACCAACGGCACCGCTACGACCGGGATACCCGCGGCATTCAGGGTGCGCACGACCGCTGCCCGCTGCTCGCTGAAGTCCGACAGCATCAAGGCCACGCTCGCCCCGAGGACCTGAAGGTCTTTGACCACCGCGCCGTCTGAGAACAGGGCGACGAGTTCGTCGCGGCCCAACTCGCACGCAAAGGTCAAATGCGGTGGAGCGAGCGGGTCCAGCATGTCCTCATAGTGCCCGACGGCACTGCCCCCGTTCGGTTGATTCCTTATCTGTGAGCATTCCTCCCCGCTGGAAGAATCAGTATCGTGCCGCAGACCGGGTGCGGTCTGCGCCGGTTAGCTGATTGTCCGCGGGCATGGCCCCGGTGACGGAGTATGCGCTTTGGGACGAAGATCATCATCGGGCTAATCGCCTTGTGCGACCGGTAAACGTGTTCAGCGGGCGTTAGGAGCTGACGATCGCTTGCAGGATGTTCAGGCGCGTGGCTCGCATAGCGGGGAGGGCTGCCGCGAGCACTCCGACGACGCCCGCGGCGAGCAGCATCTCGAGGATGAGGGTCCAGGGGATGGCGAGGGTTGTCAGTCCTTGCGAGACGAGGCCTCGCTGGAGCGCCACCCCCAGCCCGAGGCCGAGCGTTGTTCCGAGCACGGCACCGAATACGGCGGTGGCGACGGCTTCGATGGTGATCATGGAGCTGAGCTGCCGGCGTCGGAGGCCGATCGCTCGGAGTAGTCCGATCTCGCGGGTTCGCTCGAACACGGACAGGGCCAGGGTGTTGATGATGCCTAGGACGGCGACGATGATGCTGAAGAGTAGAAGGACGTAGAGCAGGTTGATCAGCGTGTCGACGGAGGCGCCTTGGGCGTTGGCGAATTCTGCGCCGTCCTGGACCGAGACGATGAGGTAGGGATGGACGAGGTCGGTCAGCTCGGCTCGCAGGGTCTGGAGATCCGCCCTCGGTTCAGCCCGCACGAAGAGGCGGGCATCGGATTGCTGGTTGGCGGGGACGGCGGCGGTGTAGAGGGAACGGTCGAGGATCAGGTGCGAACCGAAGGCCTGGCTGTCTCGGTAGATGCCACCCACGACGAGGGACTCGCCGCTCAGGGTGCCGACCGTTGCCGACAGGGAGTCACCGACGTGCCAGCCACGGGCGCTGGCGGTGGTTTCGTCGACTAGGACAGAGTGTCGACCGAGTGCCGCGAGCTGACCGTTCTTCATCGGTACCCGGAAGTTGTCCGCGACATCGGCGGCGGTGCTCGCTGAGGCGCTGGTCTGGAAGGTCCCGATCCGCACGTCCACGAAACTGACGGCGGCCACCGAGCGCACTGCCGGGAGATCTCGGGCGGCCGCGGCCACCGGCGCCGGCACCGGTGCGACGTTGCCGCTGTTGAGTACGAAGTCCGACGTCAACTCCTCGGCGACTCCGCTGCTCACGCTGGCCTTGACGCTCTGGGCCAGCACCGAAATGCCGGCGATCAGGGCAAGTCCGATCATCAGGGCGCTCGCGGTGGTCGCCGTACGTCGCGGGACCCGTAGGGCGTTCTCGCGGGCGAGCCTGCCGACGGCTCCGAGGACGACGATGAACGGCCAGGCGATGAGGCGTACGACCGGCCTGGTCGCCAGCGGTGCTGCGATCAACATGCCGAGCACGGCAGCGACGGCTCCCAGTGCCGCCATCGGCCAGGCGACGGGGTCTCGCGTCACCGCAGCGCCGAGGGCGAGCGCGCCTAAGAGCAGCAGGCCGAGGCCGACGAGGCCACGCTTGCCCAGGCCGCCTGCGACTGCGCCGACGTCCCCACGCATGGCGGCCACCGGGGCGACGCGGGAGGCGCGTCGAGCAGGCAGCACAGCCGAGACGACGGTGACTACTACCCCGACCAGGACGCTCAGCACGACGGTGATCGGGTGGACGGGCAGGTCCGACCCGATGTCGGTGCTGAGGAGGGTCCGGATGGCTGCCTGGGCGCCGGCGGCGATCAGCAGCCCTAATGCGATGCCGAGCACGGAGCCCACCAGGCCGATGATGACTGCCTCGCCGAGCACGGTGCGGATCACTTGGGTCCTGGTTGCTCCGATGGCCCGCAGGAGGGCGAGCTCGCGGGCACGTTGCCCTACGAGCATGGAAAAGGTGTTGATGATGATGAACGAGCCGACGAACAGGGCGATGCCGGCGAAGAGCAGCAGGAAAATAGTGAAGAACTCCAGCCCCTTCTGCACCGAGGTCTCCGTCTCGCTCTGCACAGTCGCGCCCG
>JBDTFN010000269.1:0-7622 GCA_039937915.1 Jatrophihabitans sp.
GGTCGTGGACGAGACACGTACCGAGCTCACCCGATCGGCCAGGTGCACCCCGATCAGCGTCGGCGCATACATCAGTTCCTCAGTGCCCAGGACGAGAACGTCCTCGCCGGCCAGGCGCGGCACCAACTCGTCGGCGACCGCGGCGGCCGCTCGTCGCGCAGCCTCGACGTCCAGCGGCCCGAAGCCGTGCCTACCGCCCTCGCGTACCTCGCGCGGCCAGAGTGCGCGGTGGCGGACCAACTCCCCCACAGCACCCGGTGAGCGAGTCGACGCGGGGTTTGCCTGCTCGACTGCCGCTGCCGCCCGCTCCGGGAAGTCCTCGGGCCATCGCACCGTCCCGGACGCGAGCGCGACGACGTCCACCGTCACGCCAAGATCAGCGGCGAACTGGATCATGGCCGCATGGTCGGCCTCGCCGCGCAGGTCGACCAGCGTCGCGACGACGTACCGCGAGCGCGGCGCAGCGGCATGCAACGCCGCAATGGTGTTGCGCGCCGTGCGTCCGGTCGACAACTCGTCGTCGACGAGGACGAGGGGTCCACGGCCATCGAGCAGCGCCGGATCCTCGGGCAGCAGGCGATGCGACGTCGCGTGGCTGTGCTCCTCCTCGAAGCCCGCGTACGGCGTCGCCGTCGCGACGTGTCGGCGGGTCGAGTGCAGGTACGGCGCGCCCAGAGCCTCGGCCACGAAGTGCCCGAGGCCGGTCGCCGTCTCCGCGAAGCCGAGCACCAGGTCCGCGGACAGCTCCGCGGGCGTGAGCATCGCCGCCACCCGCTCGCCCAGTTCCAGGCCGGTGTCGCGGACCAGCCGCGGGTCAGCCGGTACGTGTTTGTCCAGCACGGTGGAGACCAGCAAATGCGCCCGCCGCGGGTTGCGTCGAAGGGCAAGGCCGACGAGTTCCTCGAGTGGACGGTGGCTGTCGGCCGCGGTGTGCAGGCGCACGCCGAAGTTCCGGGCGACCCAGTCCCCGGTCCAGACCCGCATACCGCTCAGTTTCGCCTACGCATGCAGCCCGGCTCCCAGGAGGTCCACGAACGAGGTCTGTTCCCTGGCAACCCCGAACAGGCGGGCGCGCACCATCGTGCGCATGGCCCACGCCGTGTGCGGTTTGCTCTCGTTCATCTTGTTGCCGAAGGTCGAGGCGGTCGCGCCACCGCGCCCCTCCGTGGCCAGGATGTCGCCGGCATCGGCGTACTCCTCGAACCCGACGACCGACAGCGCATGGACCGCGGCGACGTGGGTGGGATGGATGACCGTCTTGCCGGTCAGCCCGTTCGCCCGGTCGAGTGCGACCTCCCGGATGAGACCGTCCAGGTCCGAAGCGAGGATCTCGGCGCGCAGCGAACGTTCGGCGTGGGCGACGAAGGGCGATTCACGCAGCTGCGGTTTGAACATCCGCTCCCGGTCCGGGAAGTACTCCCAGACCGGCCCGGTGACGACATAGGGGCCTGGCGCGACCCGGCCGAAGATGTTCACGACACTGGAGATCACGTCGGCGACAACCCGGACGTCCCACACCGTGAACTCGCGGGCGCGACGCAGCCCGTACGCACCAGACAGGTCCGTGGCACCGATTCGGACCGCCGGAACGATCTCGCGGTACTTGTCGAGCAATTGCCGTATGCCGTTCAGCGCGCTCGTACGGGATTCGAGGAAGGCCAGCTCCGCCGATTCGAGCACCGGCATCGCGAACAGCGCCACGCCGGACCGCGACGCCGCATCCATCACCGCATTGAGGTACCCGCCGGAGTCCTCGCCGAACTTGGGCACCACGAACCCGGTGACGACCCGAGCGTGTTCGCCCAGTCCCTCGACGATCATCGCGATCTGCTGTTCGTTGCGGACTCGGACGAAGATCATCGGCAGCGCAGCTCCGCACCCGCCGAGCACGCCCAATTGAGCCACCGCATTGCGCTCGGCGGCAGCGAGTTCGACGTCTGGGACCGAGTCCTCCAGACACACCACCACGCTCATCACGCCCGCGGCGCGGCGGCGGACGATGTCCTTCGCCAGCGCTGGGCGCGTGGCCGGACAGTAGAGCGTGGCGCCGAGTCCGACGCCGACCGTCTCGGTGCCGTCGTCGACGTCGAATGGCTGCGGTGGGTGCAGGAACAGCCGCGATCGTTCGGCCTCGTCGAGGAAGTCGAAGTGTCGCATTCGCCCGATGGTGCCACGCGAAGGTGTCAATCGAGTGCGGTTCTGGCACGATCCCGACATGAATCAGATGGGCATGGGCAGCAATATCGAGGTCGTTGCCATTGCGGTGCGGGCGTCCCTTCGGTGGACGGGGGGAGCCGCAGTTCCCGACATCGACGCGTCGGCGATTCTCCTCGGCGAGAACGGGCAGGTCGCCAGCGACGCCGATTTCGTGTTCTACAACCAGCCGCAGCACTATTCCGGCAGCGTCCGGATGTCGGGCAAAACCGCACCGCCACAGGCGTGCGATCAGGTCGACATCGATCTCACCCGGGTGCCGATCACCGTCACCCGCATCGTTCTTGCCGCATCTGCCGACGGGGGCACCTTCGGACAGGTGCCAGACCTGCAGCTCATACTCACCGATCTCGGCAGCGAGCAGCCCATCGCGTGGTTCCCTATGCAGGCCGGACTCGAGACCGCGTTCGTGACCGCGGAGCTCTACCGGCGTAACGGAGCGTGGCGCTTCCGGGCGGTCGGGCAGGGCTACGCCGCCGGCCTGGCCGGGCTGGCCGACGATTTCGGCATCGACACCGGACACCCGGGGGGCGGTGAGCCGACCGGCCCGCCCCCTCCTGCCCCCGACCTACCGCCGATGCCACCACCCCCGCTCCCCGCGGCCGCGCCGACACCGCCACCTCTGCCCGAGGCCGCGCCGCCATCGCCACCGCAGATGCCCGTCAGCCTTCGCAAGAACGAGGCGACACCGCTCGTGCACTCGGGCACGAAGGCGCTGACCCGTGTCGTGTTCAGCCTCGGCTGGGCGCCGGCCGAAGGCCGTTCCACCATCGATCTCGACGCCTCGGTGATCGCGTTCGACCAGTCCGGCAACAAGCTCGCCATCGTCTGGTACATGCACCTCAACGAATTCTCCGGCGCCCTCCAGCACACCGGCGACAACCGTACGGGTGGCTACGGCGACGTCGAGCAGATCCTTGTCGACCTGGGCAGGATGCCGGCGAATGTGTACTCATTGGTGTTCACCATCAATTCCTTCCGCGGTCATACCTTCACCGACGTCCGCTACGCATCCTGCGCGGTCCAAGACGTCGACGACGGTGAGCTGATCGCCCGCTTCGACCTGTCTGACACCCAACCAAGTACGGCGTTGCTGATGGCCGAACTTCGCCGAGACGGTCAGGGAGGCTGGCACATTCGCGCGATCGGAGAGTTCCACGACCACCGAACGGTGAAGAAGCTCGTCCCGGCGGCGGCGAGGCAGGTCAAGCTCGCGCTCTGATCGAACGCCTGGCTGCCTGCGCTTGATCATCTGACGGTATGCACCATCATGGAGCGATGAGCAGCGTCACGAAGGGAAGCAATCTTCCGATCGGCGCGGCGGCAGTACGGGCCGAGCTGTGCTGGACCGGCGGTCCGGGCGTGCCGGATGTCGACGCCTCTGCCCTGCTTCTTCAGGCCTCAGGCAGGGTCGCGAGTGACGATGACTTCGTCTTCTACAACCAGCCACATCATCCCAGTGGCGCCGTTGCGCACACTGGCAAGCGCGGTTCGGTCGACTCGATCGAGATCGACCTCGCGAGATTGCCCGCCACCGTCGACCGCGTCGTGTTCGCGGCCTCGGCCGAGAGCGGCACCTTCGGGCAGGTCCCCGGGCTCACCCTCATCGTGGCCGACCTCGCTTCGGGAGAGCGGCTGGCCGTTTTTCCCATGACCGCTGACGTCGAGACCGCCTTCCTCACCGGGGAGATGTATCGCCGTAACGGGCAGTGGAAGTTCCGCGCGGTGGGTCAGGGTTACACGACCGGCCTAGCCGGCATCGCCACGGACTTCGGCATCTCGGTAGGCCAGGACGATCCGCCACCCGCTCCCCCGCAACCGCAGCCTCCGCCGCAGTTCCAGGGCACCCCGATGCCGCCACCCCCGCCGCCCGGACCCGCTCCGCAATTCCCCGGTGTCGCTGGCCCCGCCTCGGGCTACCCGGACCCACGTGCGGGGGCGGCGCCGCCACGGGTCACCCTCGACAAGGGCCGGGTCAACCTGGTCAAGGGATCGCGGGTGAGCCTCGTCAAGCAGGGTGCCCCGCCGCTGGCACAGATCACGATGGGCCTGGGGTGGGATCCGGCCAGGGGCGGCAAGAACATCGATCTGGACGCCTCGGTCATCGCTTTCGATCACGCGGCTAAAAAGCCCGCCGTCGTGTGGTTCATGCATCTCAAGGAATACAAGGGCGCCATCCGCCACGCGGGCGATAACCTCACCGGCCAGGGCGACGGTGACGACGAGCAGATCCATATCGACCTCATGGCCCTTCCGCCGTCGGTCACCTCCCTGGTGTTCACGATCACGTCCTTCCGCGGCCAGAAATTCACCGAGGTCGCGAACGCCTTCTGCCGGTTGGTCGAGTCCAACAGCAACACCGAACTCGTGCGCTACAACCTCTCCGAGGCCCAACCGGCCAGCGCGGTGCTCATGGCCGAACTACGTCGTCAGCCCGACAACACCTGGGAGATGCGCGCGATCGGCGAGTTCCATGATGCGAAGACGGTGAAGAAGCTCATCGAGCCGGCCACCAGACACGCCAACCTGCCCTGACCTGGCCCGCCCTATCGCGGACTCACTCGATCGGGGACCGGTCATCACGCCAGGTGATGCGGTCGAAGCCGTAGGCGCGGACGGCTTCGCGGACGTCGCCGGCGATCGTCTCCATCTCCGCCCGCACGAAGAGTTCGCCAGCCATGTTGGAGAAGGTCATCAGCATGGCGATGCGTCCGTTGTAGAGCGTCTCGAGAGGCAGTTCCAGCCGGCCACCACCGAACAGATTGACCACCAGGGTGCCGCCCCAGTTCAGCTCGCGCCGCGACTCGGAGTAGGCGTAGACCGCGATGCGTTCGATGTCCTCAATCTGCCGCAGATCGATGCCGATGCGCTCGTACTCCTCGCGTGAGCCGGCGAGCACCGGTCGACGTGACGACGGCGCGAACCGGCTTCCATCGGCGTGCTGAACCGTTCCGGTACCCCCCGAGCGAAGCTGATAGGCCGCGCCCAGTCTCAGGTCGCCGACCTCCGACGAGCACACGGCCTCGACCGATAGGTTGCCGATCCCGGACTGCACCCGGGTCAGCGTCACGATGGGTTTCTGCACGTTCATGATCCGCTGCTCGCGACCGTCAACGCGCACCACGTGTAAACGAGCCCAGTCATCAGCCTTCGGCACGTCGCTCGGTGGCCGTTGCCCCCCTGCGTACTGATCACCCGCCACCGGATCGGACAAATCGAGCGATCCTAGCGATGCCGGACCGCGTGAAGCGCTCGCACTCGTGGCCGGTCGCGCCGGGGTGGGCGGGCCGGAGAGATCCAGCGAGGACGAGACGGCCGCGGGCTGCGTGGGCCGTGCGGTTGTCGTCGGCATGGCGGGGGCAGCGGTCTTTGCTGGCGTTGCTGGTCTTGCCGGGGTCGACGGTTTCCTCGGGATCGTCGGTCGGGCAGGAGTTGAGGGGGTCGTCTCGTGATGTGAGTAGTCAATCTTGGAAGTCGTCCCGGTTCCGGTTCGCGCCGGGGTCGAGGGCTTCGCGACCGGCGTGCTTGTCTCATTCTTCGGCTTCACCTCAGGCGTGGCCCGAGCCTTCGGGCGCGCCCGTCGACGCAGGAACGGGACGTCGTCGCGGGCCGGGGCGAATCGTGGGTCGGTGATCACAGCGGCAGGCCATAGTCCGCGGCGATACCGGCGATGCCCTTCGAGTAGCCCTGGCCGAGGACCTTGAACTTCCAGTCCGCCTCATGGCGATACACCTCGCCGAGAGCTACCGCCGTCTCGGTGCTAAACGCGGTCGCCAGTTCCTCCGAGCGCACGAGTTCAGCATTGTCGACGACGTTGAGGACTCGGATGACGCAGGACCGAAGTTGACCCAGCGTGCGGCGTTTGGCCGGGCCTTCGTTGACGTAGAGCACGCACACGATCCGGTCGACCTCGGCGGGCACGCCGGCCAGGTCGACCTCGATCTGGACGTTGTCGATGCCCATCACCTGCTCGATCTGCTGCACGGACAGATCGCTGGAGGACATCTGATTGAAGAAGACGAAGTCTTGGTCGGACCGCACCCGGCCGTGTGCAGTGCACAGCAGCGCCGCGAACACCAGGTTGTCGTCCAAGGCCCGTTCCGAACCTGCGTTCCACGCCGCGCCGAGCACGAGTCCTCGAAGACCAGGGATCTCACGGGTGAGCGCGACGTTCGCGCCTCGCTTCATTTCCGCCACTCCGGGACCTCCCTGTCTTCGTCTCGATCCGGCCACGCCGCACGCCGCGTCGCTGCCCTCGCCGTCCGCTTCAATCTAGAGATCGAGATCGGAGGCGCTGAACTTGGTCCGCAGAAAACTCCCCTGAGTGAAGATCGCGTCGACGTCGTGGGCGTGGGTGGCCCGAAGCAGGTCGTCCGCAGCGCTGGACAGCGCGTCGAGTTGTTCGCGCAAGGCGGCCCGGGGGGTGCGTCCGGACGGGCCGGGTCGCCCAGTCAGCTTCGGGTCGAGGCTCAGGTACGCACGCAGCGTGGTCGGTAGATAGTCGTCCACGATTCCGTTGATCGACACCACGGCGTAGACGTCCAGCTCGCGATCCCCCGCCGTGTCGATCACGCTGCGGATCGTGTCGGTGATCCCGCGCGAGATCACGACCGCCTCGACCGGCAGCTTCCCGGAGTTGCGGTTGATGAACTGGACGAGATCCCATTGGCGTCGCAACAGCGACTCCGGGGTGTCCTCGTCCGCGGGTTCGGTCTGCGCCGGATCGACCGGCTCATCCCGGTTGCCTCGACGGAACCAGGACGTCACGACGGTTTCCTGGGCCGGTCAGTTGCCCGGGAGTTGGTTCGGAGTGGCCTGACCGAACTCCGCGCTCGCACCCTCGTTGCGGCGGGTGCGTTCCAAGTACGGCTTGGCCCGCTCGATCTGGCCTTCGAGCGCGGTAACGGTCTGCGCCATGCTGTCCACGGCCTGCGTGCGGAAGGTATCGATCGCGTCCATGGTCTGGAAGACGTTGTCGAAAGCCGCCTGCAGCTTCTGGACGTCGATCGTGCTACTCGCCGCCTGCTGGTTGATGGCCGCTCCCTGGACCCGCAACTGCTGGGAGGTCGACTCGATCAGGTTCGACGTGGTCGTGTTCAGCGCCGAGATCTGGTCGAGAACGAGCTTCTGCCGCGCGAGCGCCTGCGAGACGATGACCGCCGTGCGCAGGGCCGAGATGGTGGTCGTCTGCGCGCGGTCGACACCCTTGATGAGTTCGAGGTTGTTCTTGCGGACCAGATCGAGGGCCATGTATCCCTGGACCGAGACCGCCATCTGGGTCATGATGTCCTGCCGTCGCTGACGCACCGTGAACAGCACATCGGATTTCATGATGTTCGCGTCCTCGGTGTTGCCCTTTGCTTCGAGCTCGGCGATCTTCTGCTCGACTGCTCCGTCCAGGGCGGTGG
>JBDTFN010000270.1:0-5927 GCA_039937915.1 Jatrophihabitans sp.
AGCCACCCCGGCTCCGCAACTACACCACAGTCCCAAACACCCCGGTCGCTCCAAGCGGCCGGGGCACTCCCGCATGCCAGAAACCCGGCTCTGTGGCCCAGCGAGCCGCTCCAACTCCGACCTGAACCTTGCGAGCCGCCGACGCAGGCACGGATAGCCCGTGCAGCGGGCTGAAAACCCCGTTTGGCACCGAAGGAAACGCGCTGATCGAGTTTCGTGTAGTTGCACACCGTACTTACGTGTACAACCCATGGTGGGCAAGGGGGGAGTTGAACCCCCACGTCCTTTCGGACACACGGACCTGAACCGTGCGCGTCTGCCATTCCGCCACTTGCCCGGCTACGCACCCCGAAGATCCGGAGCAACGCTCATTGGCAGCGCAAACGTTAGCACGCGGAACGTGTCGAAAATCTGGGTCCCACAGCGGCGCCCGATAGACTCCGTGCCGCTCACGTCGACAGGCGTGTGTTCCGTCGTGCGGCCAGCAGTGAATCACGCACCGACAGCCCGAGGAGGTTCGTCGTGAGCCTTGCGCAGCGCTTCGAACGCCGCCTCGAAGGACTTGTCGGCGGCGCGTTCGCCCGGGTGTTCAAAGGGCAGGTCGAGCCGGTTGAGATCGGCACTGCTCTCCAGCGTGAGGCGGCCGACAAACGCAACGTGATGGGCAACGGACGGGTCCTGTCGCCCAACCGCTACCGAGTCACCCTGTCGCCCTCCGATCATGAGCGGCTCATCCCCTGGGACAACCAGTTGACGATGTCGCTGGCCGAACTGGTCCAGGAGTACCTCGACCAAAACGGTTGGGACACCATCGGTGACATCGAGGTCTATCTGGCCAAGGACGAGGAGTTGCACACCGGCGTCTTCGGTGTCGCCTCGCGCATGGAACCGGCTGCGCCGCCCCGCCGGCGTCCGCATGATTCGTTGTCCATGCCGGTCGTTCCCGGCGCGCCCATCGGCGAATATCCCGAATCGTCCGCCGGTGGGATGCAGACCCCGGGTCAACCGGTCGGCGCTGGGATGCACGCACCGCCGATGGAGGCGCCGATGAACGCACCGGCGTTCTCCTCGCGTCCGCAAGCACCCCAGGACTACCCGCCGCAGCAGTACCAGGCGCCACCGCAGCAGTACCAGGCGCCACCGCAGCAGTACCAGCCGCCGCCACAGCAGAACTACGGTCAGCAGGGCGGCGGCCAGCAGGGCGGGTACGAGCAGCAGCGTCGCACCGCCCAAGCGATGTTGATCGTGGACCAGTCGAACCGGCGCTTCGACCTGCGCAGCGGCAGCAACGTCATCGGGCGCGGCACCGAGAGCGATCTCCAACTGCTCGACCAGGGTATCTCGCGCCGCCACGTCGACATCCAGTTCGACGGAAACTTCGCGACCGCGTACGACCTCGGCTCGACGAACGGGACGACGGTCAACGGGCACGAGATCAGCAGCCAGTTACTGCGCCACGGTGACGTCATCCGGGTGGGGCATTCCCGCATCGTGTTCCATCAAGAGCGCACGTGAACTCCGCGCTGGCCCTCCAGCTGTTCCGGTTCGGGTTCCTCGCCCTGTTGTGGCTCTTCGTCCTCGCGGCCATCCGCGTGATCCGGACCGACCTACGGACCAGCGGCCAGTCGCGGGTCGCCACCCCGCCCCCGGCCCGACGTCGCGGTAAGTCCGCACAAGCCGGCAACCCGCGACCGGCGGCCGGGCAGCCGACCCATCTTCTCGTCACCGAGGGCGGTCTCACCGGCACGCGGATCGGTCTCACCGGCGCCCCGGTGCTCATCGGACGGGCGAACGACTCAACCCTGGTGCTCGAAGACGATTACGCCAGCACCAGGCACGCCCGGATCTCCCAGGAAGACGGGCTGTGGGTCGTCGAGGACCTCGGCTCGACCAACGGCACCTACCTGGGACAGCGCAAACTCGACGGCCCGGTCCCGATGGAGCTCGGCGTGCCGCTGCGCATCGGCAAGACCGCGCTGGAGCTGCGGTAACCGTGGCGTTGTACCTGCGGTACGCCGTCCGCTCGGACCTCGGACTGGTTCGCAACAACAACGAGGACTCGGTCTACGCCGGCCCGCGGTTGCTGGCGATCGCCGACGGGATGGGTGGGCACGCTGCGGGCGAGGTCGCCAGCAAGATCGTCATTGCGACGATGGAGCACCTCGACGAGGACCGCCGTATCGATGACCTGATGGGCGCCCTGCGCGACACCGTTGCGCGCGCCAACCAGGGAATCGCTGACGCCACTGCCCGCCAGTCCGAACTCGAGGGCATGGGGACCACTCTCACCGCCCTGCGTTTCGTCGGCGGCCAGATCGGTCTCGTGCACGTCGGGGACTCGCGCGCCTACATGCTGCGCAACGAAGTGCTGACCCAGATCACGCACGATGACACCTACGTCCAGTACCTCGTGGACAACGGCAAGCTGACCCCGGAGGAGGCCAAAGACCACCCCCGCAAGTCGGTGATCCTGAAGGCGCTGTTGGGCACCGAGGTCGAACCGGATGTCTCCATCCGTGAGGCGAAGCACGGCGATCGCTACATGCTCTGTTCGGACGGGCTCTCTGACGTCGTCTCGACCGAGACGATCTTTGACACCCTGCGCATCGCGGACGTCCAGGAATCCGCCGACCGGCTGGTCGAACTCGCGCTGCGTGGGGGCGGACCGGACAACGTCACAGTGATCGTCGCCGACGTCATCAACGCCCGGGTCGGGGACGTCATCGACGACGTCCCTGTCATCGCGGGCGCGTTCGTCGACCCGGCCGCTGCCGACGTGCCCGGATCCGACAGCGCCGCCGAACGCGCCGCCCAGATGGCCCGCCCCAAACCCGCCCAGGCCAACGCAGCGCCGGCCAGGAGGCGCCGCTTCAACTGGCGGCCATGGTTGTTGGTGCTCGCCGTGCTCATCGTGCTCAGCGCGGCTCTGGGCGGCACCTATGCCTGGACGCAGACGAAGTTCTTCGTCAGCGCGGACGGCACCGGCGGCGAGGTCGCGATCTTTCGGGGCGTGAACACCGAGTTCGGACCGCTGAAGTTCTTCACCGTCTACCGCAATACCGATCTCGCCATCAGTGACCTGAACGAATCGGTCCGCTCGCAGGTGCGCGGTGGCATCGCCGCCGACACCGAGAACGACGCCGAACGCATCATCGTCAACCTGCGGGCAAACCTGCTGCCCAAGTGCGCGGACGTCTCGGACGTCCCCTCGCCGTCCCCGTCCCCATCCCTGTCCCCATCCCCGTCGCCCTCGACGCTGCCGCGCGGCACGACCACCGGCGCGAAGTCACCCGAGACGAAATCGCCGGCAAAGACGCCGGCGAAGAACCCGCGGTCCACGACGGGGCAGGCAGCAAACCCCGCGCCGGCATCGCCGCGCACCAGCCTGCTCACCGCGCCGACCAGTGAGATCGCCCCGCGCCTGCCCTTCGGCTCGTCCCTGTCCTCGCCGCAGGGGAAGAACTGCCGCCCGTGAGCGCGACCTTCAATCCGCTGCAGCGGATTCCTACGCGTCGCAACACCGAGATCCTGATGCTCGTGTTCGCGGTCGCGATCGTCGTGGCGGCCGAGTTCGCGGTGGAGGCCGCCCGCGACGGTCACCTCTCGGTGTCGCGACTGGTCACCTACAGCGCGGTGCCGTTGTTGATCGGGGGTATCGCGCACCTGGTGATCCGACGCGTCGCGCGCTATGCCGACCCGCTGATGCTCCCCATCGTCGTGCTGCTCAACGGGCTCGGGTTGGTGATGATCCATCGGCTCGACCTCGGCAGCAAGCAGAGTGACCCGGCCAACTTCGTTGCGCAGGCACCCAAGCAACTGATCTGGATCGCGCTCGGCGTAGCGGTGTTCATCGCCATTCTGGTCGTGGTTCGCGACCACCGCGTGCTTCAGCGTTACGCCTATACCCTCGCCCTCATCGGGCTGTTCCTGCTCATGCTCCCGGTGGTTTTGCCGGGACGTTTCACCGAGATCCCCGGCGCCCCCGACGCGCACATCTGGATCCGGATCGGCACCTTCTCCATCCAGCCGGGCGAGATCGCCAAGATCCTGCTGACGATCTTCGGTGCCTCGTACCTGGTGCAGAAGCGCGACGTGCTGGCGCTCGCCGGCCGACGCTTTCTCGGCATCGACTTCCCGCGCGGCCGCGACTTCGGGCCGCTTTTGCTGGCGTGGTTGATCTGCATCGCGGTGCTCGTCCGGGGTAGTGACCTGGGCACCTCGCTGCTGTTCTTCGGACTGTTCGTGGTGCTGCTCTACGTCGCCACCGAACGGGTGAGCTGGGTCATCGTCGGCATCGTCATGTTCGCCGGCGGCGCGTACGTCGCCTACCACCTCTTCAGCAAGGTGCAGCAGCGCGTCGAGATCTGGCTGCACCCCTTCGACCTCGACGCCGGCTATCAGCTCAAGCAGTCGTTGTTCGGGCTGGGTACCGGCGGTATCTACGGGACCGGACTCGGAAATGGTCATCCCGAGCTGGTGCCGTTGCCGGCCACCGACTTCATCGTCTCCTCCTTCGGCGAGGAGATCGGCCTATTCGGTCTGGCCGGCCTGCTCATGCTCTACGCGCTGCTCGTCTCGCGCGGCTTCGCGGCCGCGCTCGGGGTGCGGGACTCCTTCGGCAAACTGTTGGCCAGCGGGTTGGCCTTCTTGCTCGCCCTGCAGCTGTTCGTCGTCACCGCGGGCGTGACCCGGCTGCTGCCCTCGACCGGGCTCACCACGCCGTTCCTGTCCTACGGCGGTTCGTCGATGCTCGGCAGTTGGGCGACCCTCGCGCTGCTGCTGCGGATCTCTGACGCCGCTCGCCGCCCACCGACCACCCCGCCGGTTCAGCAGACTGCCGAGCACCAAGCGGTGTCGGCATGAATCGACCGATCCGCAAGGTAGCCATCGCCTTTGGCGTGCTGTTCCTGGCCCTGTTCGTGAATCTCAATATTGTTCAGGTGGTCCAGGGCAGCGAGTACCGCAACGACGCGGGTAACCGCCGCGTCCTGCTCAATGAGTACTCCAACCCGCGGGGGCAGATCGTCGTCGACGGCCGGGCGATCGCCACGTCCGAACAGACCAAGGACGAGCTGAAGTACCTGCGCCGGTACCCGGAGGGGCCGGTGTTCTCGACCGTGACCGGCTACTACTCCTACGTCTACGGCAGCTCGGGCATCGAGCAGGCCGAGAACGGCATCCTCACCGGTGATGCCGACGAGTTGTTCGGCAGCAAGCTGTCGGACCTGCTCACCGGGCGCGCCCCGAAGGGCGGCAGCATCGAGCTGACGATCAACCGCGAAGCGCAGCGCGCCGCGTACAAGGCGATGGGCGGGCGCCGGGGCGCGGTGGTTGCGATTGATCCGAAGACCGGAGCGATCCTCGCGATGCTGTCCTCGCCGACCTATGACCCCAACCTGCTCAGCAGCCATGACACGACGGCCATCGGCAACGCGTGGCAGAAATACAACGATGAGAGCTCGCAGCCGCTGCTCAACCGGACCCTGCGCGCGGTGTACCCGCCGGGTTCGATGTTCAAGGTCATCGACACGGCAGCCGCACTGAGCGCGGACCCGACGTTGACGCCAACCACCCGGTTGCCGTCGCCGAACGCCTATCACCCGCTGGATCCGACCGACAAGACCGCGTGCCCGAAGGTGGGTGGGGCCGCATGCGTCGAGAACTTCGATGGTGAGGTCTGCGACAACGGTACGACTGCCACGCTGGCGCTGGCGCTGGCGAAGTCGTGCAACACCACCTTCGCCCAGCTGGCGGTCGACAAGCTCGGAGACGGGAAGCTCAGCGCGCAGGCGCAGAAGTTCGGTCTCGACGCTCCTTACCCGGGCGACAGTCCCGGTGACCTCTGCGACCCGCCGCTGTTCAGGATCCCGTTGATCGCCTGCCACTCGACGCCGGGGAGCGAGGCCGACCTGGCGGGCAGGGACACG
>JBDTFN010000271.1:0-3019 GCA_039937915.1 Jatrophihabitans sp.
CCGCCGTCACCGGGGAGGGCGGCCCCGGCGCTTGGTCGGAGCCGCGCTGATGAGTGAGCCGGACGACTACCAGGTCGTCGAGTCCGAGGTGGTCTTCGCCGGCAAGATCGTGACCGTGCGCCGGGACGACGTCCGCATGAGTGACGGCTCCATGGCTCGCCGCGAGATCGTCGAGCACCCCGGCGCCGTTGCCGTGGTCGCCCTCGACGAGAACGGCAACGTCGTCCTGGTCAATCAGTACCGTCACGCGGTCCGGGCGCGCCTCGACGAGCTTCCGGCCGGGCTGCTCGATGTTGCTGGCGAGAGCGCGTTGGAGGCGGCGAAGCGCGAGCTGGCCGAGGAGGCCGGGCTGAGCGGTCAGCAGTGGAACGTCCTGCTCGACCTGCAGTCCTCACCGGGAATCTCCGACGAGGCGGTACGGGTGTTCCTCGCTCGTGGCCTGGCCCCGGAGCACGCTCCGGGCTTCACCGCGGAGCACGAGGAGGCCGCGATGACCGTCACGCGGGAGCCGCTGAACGAGGCCGTTCGCCGTGCGCTCGTCGGCGATCTGACCAATGCGATCGCTGTCGCCGGTCTGCTGGCCGCCGCGCACGGCCGCGACACCGACTGGCGCGACCTACGAGCGGCCGACGCCGCATGGCCTGCGCGGTCTCGACGATGACCGCCGTTCGCTCGGGCACGGACCGGCGATCCGCCCCGGCGATGTTGGTCGGCACGTATCTGGACCATCTCGCCGTCGAGCGAGGTGTCGCGACCAACACGCTGAGCTCCTACCGGCGCGACCTGCTCCGCTACGTCGATTTCCTCGACGGTCGCGGCACGTCGACGATCGCTGACGTGGACGCTCTCACGATCGGGGAATTCCTGGCGCACCTGCGGTCCGGGGACGAGGATCACCCGCCGCTGTCGGCGTCATCGGCGGCGCGTGCCGTCGTAGCCGTCCGGGGACTGCACCGGTTCGCCTTGCGGGACGGACTGGTCGAGGTGGACGTGTCGCGCGAGATCCGCCCCGCCGCCCCGCCGCGGCGACTGCCGAAAGCGATCAGCGTGGACGACGTGGAGAGCCTGCTCGACGCGGCTGGTTACGCGCAGACGTCCCTGGCAATACGCGATCGCGCCCTGCTCGAGGTTCTCTACGGCACCGGAGCGCGGATCTCCGAGGCCGTCGGGCTCGACATCGACGACGTCGACCTGGTCGACGCCACCGTCCTGCTCAACGGCAAGGGCGGCAAGCAGCGCAGGGTTCCATTGGGTTCATACGCGTCGGCCGCCGTGTCGAAGTACCTCATGCAGGCGCGCCCCACCCTGGTCGGCGCCGGACGGGGCACGCCGCGCGTGTTCCTCAACTCCCGGGGCGGTCCGTTGTCCAGACAGTCGGCCTGGGTCGTGCTGCGTACCGCGGCCGAGCGGGCCGGCCTTCGTAGCGATGTCTCGCCGCACACCTTGCGGCACTCCTTCGCCACCCACCTGATGGAGGGCGGGGCGGACGTCCGGGTGGTGCAGGAGTTGCTCGGACATGCCTCGGTCACGACCACCCAGATCTATACCCTCGTCACGGTCGACACGCTGCGCGAGGTGTACGCGAGTGCACACCCGAGAGCGGGCAACGGTTAGGTAGTAGCCTCGGCGTGCGTCGAGGACGACATGTTTTGGGCCGATGCCGGATAGGAAGCAGGACGGTGGATGACCAGCTCGACACACGACGGTGAGGCCGAGTCGGGCACGCTGTTCGCGGTCGAGAAGCATCGGTCGCTCGATCCGGTCACGACCCGAAAGCGCCGCGAACTCATCGAGCCGGCGCCGCTGCAGAAACACGGGCCCGCGCGGGTGATCGCGCTGTGCAACCAGAAGGGTGGGGTCGGCAAGACGACCTCGGCCATCAACCTGGGCGCCGCGCTCGCCGAGGTCGGTCGACGGGTCCTGCTCGTGGACTTCGACCCGCAGGGCGCACTCTCGGTGGGCCTCGGGATTCAGCCCCACCAGCTCGAGCGGACCACCTACAACCTGCTGATGGAGCGGGGGGTCGGCATCGATGAGGTACTCACCAAGACTTCGGTGCCCGGCGTGGACCTGCTGCCGAGCAACATCGACCTGTCCGCGGCGGAGATCCAACTCGTCACCGAGGTCGCCCGCGAGCAGACCCTTGCCCGCGCGTTGGCGCCCGTGCTCAACGACTACGACTTCGTGCTCATCGACTGCCAGCCGTCGCTCGGATTGCTCACCATCAACGCGCTGACGGCGTCGCACGGCGTGATCATCCCGCTGGAGTGCGAATTCTTCAGCTTGCGAGGCGTTGCCCTGCTCATCGACACGATCGAGAAAGTGCAGCACCGGCTCAACCCTGATCTCAAGCTCGACGGAATTCTGGCCACCATGTACGACGGACGGACCCTGCACGGCCGCGAGGTGTTCTCGCGGGTTCTCGAGGCCTTCGGTGACACGGTGTACGACACCGTCATCGCGCGCACGGTGCGCTTCCCCGAGACCACGGTGGCCGGCGAACCGATCACCTCCTGGGCCTCGTCGTCCTCAGGCGCCAAGGCCTATCGCGATCTGGCCCGCGAGGTCATCAGCCGGTCATGAACCTGCCGCTCTCGGTCGAGGCCGAGGTCCAGATCGCCGAACTGACCGCGGAGCCGCCACCGACCGCGGCCGCGCTGGTCGGCGACGGCGCGTTCCGGGTCCGCCTGGACAACTTCGAGGGCCCCTTCGATCTGCTGCTGAACCTGATCAGCCGTCGGCAGTTGGACGTCACCGAGGTCTCGTTGTCGCAGGTGACCGACGAGTTCATCGCCTACCTGGGCGCCATGGACACCTACGACCTGGGCAAGGCGACGGAGTTCCTCGTCGTGGCGGCGACGCTGCTCGACCTGAAGGCGGCCCGGCTGCTCCCGGCGGCCGAGGTCGAGGACGAGGAGGACCTCGCGCTGCTGGAGGCGCGTGACCTGCTCTTCGCCCGCCTGCTGCAGTACCGGGCGTACAAGCTCGCGGCGGCACATCTGCAGGAGCTTGACCGTCG
>JBDTFN010000272.1:0-5693 GCA_039937915.1 Jatrophihabitans sp.
GACCCGAGGTGATTCATCCGCTTGGGCACCGGGGTGCCGGCGTAGGCCAACTGGCCATGACCATGTTCATCTGTCGGGCCGAGTGGTTGGTGGACCTCGATGAACTCACCGGTGGGCAGCACCTTGATCACGCCGGTCTCGACGCCGTGTTCGAGAACCTCGCGATCGTGGCGCTGGAGCCCCAGACAGATCCGGTAGGCGACCAAGTAGGCCACCGGCGGAACTATGAACAGCGCGATCCGACCGCCCCAGGTCATTGCGTTGAGCGAGATGTCGAAAGCCTTCGCGATGATGTCGTTGCCGCCGGAGAGGAACAGCACGATGTAGAACGCGATGGCCATAACGCCGAGCGACGTGCGCACCGGGACGTCGCGCGGACGCTGCAGGAGGTGGTGCGTCGCTCGATCCTTGGTCATCCTGGCCTCGATGAACGGATAGGCACCCGCCATCGTGAACAGAATTCCTGGTAGCACCACCGTTGGCCAGAAGATCGCTGGGAGCGTATGGCCCCATAGTCGGATCTCCCAGGACGGGAACAATCGTGTCGAACCGTCCAGGAACATCATGTACCAGTCCGGCTGCGAACCTGCGGATACCTGCGATGGCTCGTACGGCCCGAACAGCCACACCGGGTTGATCTGAGCCAGACCGCCGAGCAGTGCGGTGATGCCGAAGACGATGAAGAAGAACCCGCCCGCCTTCGCGGCGTAGACCGGGAACACCCGTTCACCGGTCACGGTGTCCTCGGTGCGACCGTGCCCGGGGAACTGGGTGTGTTTCTGCCGGACGACGAGCGCGAGGTGCGCACCGATGAGGGCGGCCAGGATCGCTGGGATGAGCAATACGTGCGCGATGTAGAAACGCCCGATGATCAGTTCGCCAGGGAAGGGTCCGCCGAAGACGAGGAACGCGGCCCAGGTGCCGATGACGGGGATGGACAAGATGATCGCGTCAGCGATCCGTAGGCCCGTGCCCGAGAGCAGGTCGTCAGGCAGCGAGTACCCAGCGAAACCCTCGATGATGCCCAGGCCGATGAGGCCCAGGCCGATCAGCCAGTTCAGTTCACGCGGCTTGCGGAATGCGCCGGTGAAGAACACCCGGAACATGTGGATCAGCATGGCGGCCAGGAACATCAAGGCCGACCAATGGTGAATCTGGCGGATGATCAGACCACCGCGCACATCGAAGGAGATGTTCAACGTCGATTCGTAGGCCTTCGACATCGTGATCCCGTCCATCGGCACGTAGGTGCCGTGATAGACCGTTTCGGCCATCGACGGGTCGTAGAAGAAGGTCAGATACGTGCCGGTGAGCAGCAGGATGACGAAGGAGTAGAGGGCGATCTCGCCCATCATGAACGACCAGTGGTCCGGGAAGACCTTGTTCAACTGCTTGCGCATCGGACCGGCCATCTTCAGCCGTTCGTCGAACCACGAGCCCGCTTTGCCCTGCGGAGTGCGGGGCTCGCTGGACCTGCGCGGTGTGGTGGTTACTGTCATGGCCGCTCCCAGAACGCCGGACCGATTGCTTCATGGTAATCATGGGTGGCGACAAAGTACTGATTGCCGTCTGGTCCGATTTCGACGTCGATGGGCAGTTTCGGCAGACTGCGCGATGCAGGCCCGAAAACCGGCTTGGCGTCGTCGAGAATGGCGAACTGCGACTGGTGGCAGGGGCAGAGTAGGCGCGACGTCTGCTGCTCGTAGAGCGAGGCCGGGCAGCCGGCGTGCGTGCAGATCTTGGAGAACGCGACGAACTCGGGATTCTCCGCGGGCCACCCGTAGCCGGCCTGACCCTTGCGCGACTTGATCTTCTGTCCCGGACGGAGCCGGATGAGCAGGGTGGGCGAAGCAGCGTCATCGACGCCGTTCTTGCCGTCGGTCTCCTCGTGGATGCCGGGGAAGACGGTGAGGATGCCGCCGGGCTCGAGGTCGTTCGGCCCCACCCGACGGAAGTTCTCGAGCACCAGCGGAACGTGCCCGTTCGGTGGGAACAGACGCTTGTTCGAGCGGAATTGAGTGTGGAACAGCTGGTCGCCAGGCTTTTTGATCATGGCCCCGACGAGAGCGACGAGCGGGACCGTGGCAAGCGCGCCACCGGCCAGACCCAGAGTCTTGAGGATCATCGAGCGCCGGGGCAGCCCGGTGTCCGCGAGGCCGCTGAGCAGCGTGGCCTCGGTCATCAGCTTGTCCTCTTCGGTGGACGGCACGTCGTGCCGATCCTGGACCGCTTCCTCCTCGGGCATCAGCCACTTGGCCCACAAGACCATGCCAACACCGAGGAACACGAGCATCGCGGCCATGAGCCCGCCCAGTGCAGGCGTGTAGAAACGGAAGTTCTGCGGGGTACCCGGCAGGTGCCATTTGAACGGGATGGCGATGAACGCAACGATGAAGCCGACCCCGGACAGCGCCGAGATGGCGAAACACGCGGCGACCGCCTGCTCGGCCCGCTTCTCGGCCTTGGTGCCGCGGATCGGGAACCGGTCCCGGCGGTGGACGATGTGGACACCGTCGGCCTCGGAGCCGGCGATCATCGCGTCCTCGATCGACATCTCTCGCAGTTCGTCCGCGCTTAGCGGCTCGTCCTCCGAACCGTGCCCCGAGTTGCTCTCGTTGGTGCTCATTCGCCTTCCCCGCCCAGGAGGTTGTCGTTGATCGACACGCTCA
The DNA here is from genome assembly GCA_039937915.1 of Jatrophihabitans sp. Classification (GTDB taxonomy): domain Bacteria; phylum Actinomycetota; class Actinomycetes; order Mycobacteriales; family Jatrophihabitantaceae; genus Jatrophihabitans. The sequence goes on from JBDTFN010000272.1 coordinate 2,670, forward strand.
TCGCGCCCGGGCCCCGATCCAGAGGATCGACGCCATCAGCAGGCCAACCCCCGCGGTCCAGATGACGATCGCCTCGGAGACCGGCCCGATGCGGTCGATCCCGCTGCCGCCTGGGTCCTCAGAATTCTGAAGGGTCCGCAGGTAGGTGATGATGGACCGCTTCTCCAGCGGCGTCACCGAGTTGTCGCTGAACACCGGCATGTTCTCCGGACCGGACAGCATCGCCGAGTAAATGATCTTGTCGCTCGCCTTGCGCAGCGACGGCGCGACCGCACCGGCGGCCAGGGGAGCTCCGCCGCCGGTAGCGCCGTGGCAGCTGGCGCAGTTGAGTCGGTACAGTGCCCCGCCTTCGGCGATCTCGTCGCTGCCGACCTGCAGGTTGCCCTGCGGGATGTTGGGGCCGCCGCCGATGGACTGAACGTAGGCGGCGAGCTGCTGGGTCTGCTTCTCGTCGAACTTGGCCGGCTTGCCGGCGACGTAGGCGCCGTTGGCCGGGACCGGCATACGCCCAGTGGTGACCTGGAAGTACACCGCGGCGCCGCCGACGCCCGCGAGGGGCGGGCCCTGACTCTTCACGCCCTGCAGATTGGCCCCGTGGCAGCTGATGCAGCTGTTCTGGAAGATCGATTGGCCGGCGGCAATGTCGGAAGCGCTCGCCGCGTTGGTCTCGGCGCCGGAGGAGGTCGCGAAGGCGGCGTAGGCGCCACCCATGGCAGTGAGCGCGCTGAGCAGTACGACCCCGGCCCCGAGTCGGCGACGGAGCCCACTCCGGCTGGAGGTGCGAGTCGTACGGCGACCCGTGGGCGATGAAACGTCGTCAGCGCCTGTGGTTGAGACGGCGGGCTCGAAACCGAGCGCGGCGTCGACGTCCACGGCGTCAATGTCGTCGTTGATCAACGGTTGCCCCTTCGCAGTCGGCGGTTGTGTCGGCTGGTGTCCATGATCACCTGATGAGGTAGATGACGGCGAACAACCCGATCCAGACGATGTCGACGAAGTGCCAGTAGTAGGACACGACGATCGCGGCGGTGGCCTGCGCGGGAGTGAATTTGCCCAGCGTGGTCCGAATGAGGAAGAAGATAAAGGCGATCAACCCGCCGATGACGTGCAGCCCATGGAAGCCGGTCGTGAGGTAGAAGACCGAGCCGTAACCCGTGGCCGAGATCGTGTTGCCCTCGCTGATCTGGGTCAGGTACTCGTAGCCCTGTCCGCCCACGAAGATGAGGCCCATGAAGAAGGTGAGGACGAACCACCGACGCAGCTTGAAGACGTCGCCCTTCTCAGCAGCGAACACACCCCACTGGCAGGTGAAGCTGGAGGCCACGAGGATCACCGTGAACGGCGTGGCGTAGCCGACGCTCAGTTCGATCTGATGGCCGTCCGGCAGGCGCATCGGCCAATCGCTGCCGTGCACGGCGCGGACGGTGAAGTACATCGCGAACAATCCCGCGAAGAACATCAACTCGCTCGAGAGCCAGACGATGGTGCCGACGCTGACGATATTGGGACGGGTCAGCGAATGGACCTTGCTGGACTCGAAGCTGGGTGCAGCGGCTGTCGAGGTCACGGTCGTATTGTGCCTTGCCCGGACCTCGGGTGGACGCTGGGGGTGGCCCGTGTTGTGTGCTTATCCACACGTGTCCGGCAACGACGCACGAACGGATGCGGGACGCCGGTCAGGACGGGCCGTCAGTCGGCTGCGACGGCGTCGATACGATCGGGCGATTCGACGAGGAACGAGGGTCAGCAATGTCGGTTGTGCCGGATCGAGTAACGGTTCTCGTGTACAGCAATATCGCGGCGGTGCGAGCGCAGGTGCGCACCGCAGTAGGCCGGCGCCCAGCGCCGGACACCGGCCGGATCGACTGGGTCGAGTGCGCGTCGAACGCTGATGTACTGCGCGAACTGGACGCCGGCGACATCGACGTCGCGATCCTCGACGGGGAAGCACAACCGACCGGCGGCATGGGCTTGGCCCGCCAGTTCAAGAACGAACTGGAGGACTGCCCGCCGATCGTCGTCCTCATCGCGCGACGCCAGGACGGCTGGCTGGCCAGTTGGTCGCTGGCTGATGCGGTCATCAATACTCCGATCGACCCGGTCGAGAGTGCCGAGGTCGTCGCCGAGCAGTTGCGTCGGCGGCACAGCGGCATACCCGTCGTCAGGTGACCGTCCCCGGGGCGCCGACGTGGTCGGCGGTCCTGTCGACCCTGATGTCCGGGAACGCGCTCTGCGCCGATGACACCGCCTGGGCGATGGCCGAGATCATGTCCGGCGACGCGAGCCCGGCCCAGTTGGCCGCCTTCGCGGTTCTCATGCGGGTCAAGGGGGAGACGCCCCAGGAACTGGCCGGGCTCGTGCGCACCATGCTCGACCGCGCGACGCCGTTGAGGATCGAGGGCCGGGCCGTTGATGTGGTCGGCACGGGTGCGGATCGTGCCCACACCGTCAACATCTCGACCATGGCCGCTCTCGTCGTCGCCGGCACGGGGCGTCGGGTCGTCAAGCACGGGAACCGGGCCGCGACCTCGGCGTGCGGAACGGCCGACGTGCTGGAAGAACTCGGCGTGATCATCGACCTGCCACCGGAAGGCATTGCCCGCACGGTCGACGAGGTCGGGATCGGCTTCTGTTTCGCGCGCGTCTTTCATCCCGGCATGCGACACGCCGGTCCGGTTCGCGCCGAATTGGGCGTGCCGACTGCGTTCAACTTTCTCGGTCCCCTCACCAACCCGGCCCGGGTCACTGCTGCTGCCATCGGGTGCGCGGATCGGACAATGGCGCCGGTCATGGCCGCGGTCCTGGCCGAACGCGGGGATTCGGCTCTGGTGTTCCGCGGCGATGACGGTCTGGACGAGCTGACGACGACCACCACCTCCAGTGTGTGGATGGCCACTGAGGGCGTGGTGACCGAGGCCACGGTCGACCCGAGAGACCTGGGGATCGCACCCGTGCGACCTGAGGCTCTGCGCGGCGGCGATGCGGCCTTCAACGCTGCGGTCGTGCGCGACGTCCTGGCCGGCG
>JBDTFN010000273.1:0-4141 GCA_039937915.1 Jatrophihabitans sp.
CAAGCTCATGCAGGACGAGGACGACACGTACGACCCTGGATCCAGTGTGGCGCTGCGGTTGATGCGCAAGATCGTTCCCGTCCGGGACGAGTACGCCGGGACCCGCTTCTTCGTCAAGGAGGCCGGCAAGCGGGTGGCGACTCCGCTGCTCGCCGTGGTCGTCGCCATCGAGGCTGCAGACCTGATCTTCGCTGTCGACAGCGTGCCCGCCGTGCTGGCCGTCAGTGACGAAGCCTTCATCGTCTACTCCAGTAACGCCTTCGCGATCCTCGGACTGCGAGCGTTGTACTTCCTGCTCGCCGGGTTGCTGGAGAAGTTCCACCACCTCGGCAAGGGGCTAGCCGTCATCCTTGCCTTCATCGGCGTGAAACTCGTCCTGCAGGCGAGCCACAAGGTGATCGATGAGTCGATTCCGGAGATCCCGTCCCTGGCGAGCCTCGCGGTCATCGTGGCGGTCCTGACCGCCTCGATCGTGCTGAGTCTGCGGCGTCCGGCCGCGCCGGCGAGCGCTGGGGATTCGAAGAGTCCCGACCCTGAGGACACCAGGCACGTTCCTGGCGCAGTCACGGCTGATTCACAGCCGAACTGACCAGTCTCGGAAGAGTTCGACGACCAGCGATCAACCTCGACCACAGGAGTTCACCATGGGTGTCAGCCTCACCAAGGGCGGCAACGTCTCGCTCACCAAGGAGGCGCCGGGCATGACCAACGTCCTCGTCGGCCTCGGTTGGGACGCGCGGACGACCTCCGGCGACGACTTCGACCTCGACGCCTCGGCCATCATGCTTGGCGCGAACGGCAAGGCCGTGTCCGACAAGCACTTCGTCTTCTTCAACAACCTCGCCTCCCCGGACGGCTCGGTGCAGCACACCGGCGACAACCTCACCGGCGAGGGCGAGGGCGACGACGAGGCCCTGAAGGTTAATCTCGCCGTGGTGCCGGCCGAGGTCGACAAGATCGTCTTCCCGGTCACGATCTATGACGGGGAGACCCGCAAACAGGGCTTCGGGCAGGTTCGCAACGCCTTCATCCGGATCGTGGACGAGGCGAGCAACAACGAGGTCGCCCGCTACGACCTGACCGAGGACGCGTCCAACGAGACCGCCATGCTCTTCGGCGAGCTGTACCGCAACGGCGCCGAGTGGAAGTTCCGCGCCGTCGGACAGGGTTACTCCTCCGGCCTGGCCGGTATCGCGCGGGACTTCGGCGTCAACGTCTGAACCGTCGGCCAAGGTGGCCCCGCCGATTTCGACGGGGCCACCGTCGGTTCTGCACTCCGGGCAACTACCCGTCACGTTATTGCCTCGTAATTGCAACAACGAGTGATTCGCATTAGCGTCGGCCTCGTGAGCACCCGCGAGGCATTGCCGGCCGAGAGCATGATGGCGCGCTTTCGGGCTTCCCTGACCGGACACGACAAGCGGTCCCTCGCCGGGATGCTCGGGTTCATTGTGGCGCTGCACGTCATCGGGTTCGGAACGCTCTTCCTGCTGATCGTCCCCGAGCACTACAAGCTCGGCGGCGATCATCCGGTGTTCAACATCGGCGTCGGAGTCCTGGCCTACACCTTCGGACTACGGCACGCGTTCGACGCGGATCACATCGCAGCGGTCGACAACACGACCCGCAAGTTGATGGCCGACAACGTCGAGGCCGAGGTGAGCGGTGCGACGGCGAGCAAGAAGCCACTGTCGGTCGGATTCTGGTTCTCCCTCGGGCACTCGACCATCGTGTTCGTCCTGGCCCTGCTGCTGACCATCGGCGTCAAAGCCCTCGCCGGCCAGGTCGAGAACGGTGGCTCGGCGCTGCACTCGGTCACCGGCGTCATCGGCGTCTCGGTGTCCGGGACCTTCCTGTGGATCCTGGGCATCCTCAACCTCGTGGTCCTGGTCGGGATCGTGAAGGTGTTTCGTCGGATGCGCACCGGCGAGTACAGCGAGCAAGAACTCGAGGACCACCTCAACAAGCGGGGTTTCATGAACCGCTTCCTGGGCGGGCTCACCAAATCGGTGCGCAAACCGTGGCACATCTACCCGATCGGCGTGCTCTTCGGGCTCGGGTTCGACACCGCGACCGAGGTCGGGCTGCTCGTGCTCGCCGGAGGTGCCGCCGCGTTCGACCTGCCGTTCTACGTGATCCTGGTCCTGCCGGTCCTCTTCGCAGCGGGGATGTGCCTGGCCGACACGATCGACGGCGTGTTCATGAACGCCGCCTACGGGTGGGCCTTCATGAAGCCGGTCCGCAAGGTCTTCTACAACATCACGATCACCGCGGTGTCGGTCGCGGTCGCGCTCGTGATCGGCTCGATCGAACTGATCAGCGTGCTCGCGGACCAGGCCAACATCGCGTCCGGCCCGCTGCGCGCCATCGCTGACGTCCCGCTCGACTACGCCGGCTACGCGATCGTCGGCCTGTTCGTGGGTGCGTGGATCCTGGCCCTGCTCGTCTGGAAGTACGGACGAATCGAGGAGAAGTGGTCAGCCGGTCTGGCGCCGTCTTGTCCTGCCGTGGATCTGGTCGAGTAGGTCAGCCCTACGTCTCGTCGGACGTGTCGCCGGCTGCAGCGTGCTTCGCCGCGGTTCGGGACCGGCCGGGGATCTCGCGGGGCGCACCCTCGCGCAATTCGGCCAGCAACCGGTCGGAGAATTCGGCCGCCGTTTCGCCGTCCTTGAGTTGCCCGTCCCGGGGAAGGAAGAACTCGACGCTGACCGACGGACGTTTCGGCACCCGCACGACATCGGTCGAACCGTTCGTCCGCACGCACACGACGATCGAGCCGGGTACCAACTCGGCCAGCCGCCCGACGCCGCTGCGGGCCCGTAGCTCCCGGCCGAGCGACCGCGTGCCCTCCGGGAACATGCCGATGCAGGAGCCGGCCTTGAGCTCCTCCACCGCGCGGGTCATGGCCTCGTCGTTGCTGACACCACGTGTCACCGGAATGTGGCCCATCCCGTTCATGAAGGTCGCCACGATCTTGTTCTTCCACAAAGTGGACTTGGCCAGTGCGCGGATCGGGCGGACTTCGCGAGCGGCCACCGCGATCGCGATCGGATCCCAATAGCTGTCGTGGTCGGCGGCCACGATGACCGGACCGGTGGCCGGGAGACAGTCCAATCCGCTGACCTGCATCCGGGACCAGCGGTTCATGATCGGGCCGCCGACCGCGAGCACGATGCGGTACGCAGGGAGGTCCGCAATGGCAGTCGGCGAAGGGGGCGGCATCGCGACATCATCGCGTACAACCGTGCGGTGGTCACAGTCTGCCGCCACGCGCCGTAGACTGATCACAGCTGGCGGGCACCGATTGCCCGCATTTCTGTACTTCCAGCCAGCTCCAGATCGACGCGATTCGCGTCGGGCTCGTGCCAGAACCGCGCCACAGCGTGCGGATTACCGGGACGTGCCACCGTTCCGTGAGGAATTTCTGTGCCCAGCCCCACCCAGCGCGGCCCTGCCGCGCGCCCGTCCAGCTCCGACTCCAACCGCTCGGCGCCGCGTCGCCACCGCTCCGGCGGATCGCGCGGAGCCGGTCGGCCCACACACTCCTCCTCGCGCCCCCCGGCCAAGCGCTCGCTGTGGGACGACCTGCCGGTGACCGTCGCGGCCACCGACAACCTGCCGTCGTTCGCTGAGCTCGGCCTACCCGCGCCCATCGTCAAGGCACTCACCCGCGGCGGGATCGCGACCCCGTTCCCGATCCAGGCTGCGACCATCCCGGACGCCCTGACCGGCCGGGACCTCCTCGGTCGGGCCGCCACCGGGTCGGGCAAGACGCTTGCCTTCGGGCTGCCGCTGATCACCCGACTGTCCGGTGCGACCTCAGCGCCGCGCCGCCCGCGTGGTCTCGTGCTCGTTCCCACCCGCGAACTGGCGATGCAGGTCACCGACGCACTCAGCCCGCTCGCGTCATCGATGAACCTGTCCGTACGTCTCGTCGCCGGCGGCCTGCCGATCAACAAGCAGATCCAGTCCCTCGAGCGCGGCGTCGACATCCTCGTCGCCACCCCGGGGCGGCTCGAGGACCTCATCGAGCGCCGCTCGTGCCGTCTCGATGCGGTCGAGGTGTGCGTACTTGACGAGGCCGACCACATGGCCGACCTCGGCTTCCTGCCGGTCGTCCGACGCCTGCTCGATCAGACCC
>JBDTFN010000274.1:0-6817 GCA_039937915.1 Jatrophihabitans sp.
CCTCGTCGTCGCCGGACAGCGTGTACGCCGGGACCAGGCGGAGGTCGTCGGGGTCGGGTGGGAGGAGGTCGCCCGGGCTCAGATCGCCGGCCTGGACCCGATCGCTCCACGGCACCCACATCGGGGCCAGCAGTGCGGTCTCGCCCGGCAGCAGCACGACCTCGTCCACGGTGGCCTCGCGGCTGCGGGATGCCCGGGCCGTCGTCACGGCCCAGTACCAACCGACGTAGCCGGGCAGCGTGGCGGCGAACGCGTGGGTCACGATGCGCTCACCCTCAGAACGCACGCCGAGGTGCTCACCCACGGCGTCGGCGCCCACGGCGACGGCGGCGGCGCGGGCGAGTTCGACGGCGTCGGTCAGGACGACATCGGGTGCGCCCGGCAGGGCGAAGACGCGCTGCGGGTCATTCGATGGTTCAGCCTCGTCACGCACGTCGACGGGCTGCGTCGGAGGTTCGGTCACCAGGTCATCGATGCTCACCGGCCCATTCTCGCCGATGTCACGCGGTTCTGCTCCCGCGCCCCCCGACATCCGGTCGCTCATGAGGCAGGATGGAGCAGTGGCGAAGGGCAAGGACGAGCAACCGCGCAAGAGGTTCTCGAAATCCGGGCGCACCTCCCACGCTCGGCCCGCCTTCGGTGCGCCGCCACCACCGGCCCCCCGGCGGGACTACTCCGAGCCGCATTACCGGCGCGAGGATCGACCGCAGCACCGATCCACCCGGGCCTACGACGCCGCGCCGCCCGTCGAGCACGGCTACGGGGCGCCGACCTATCACCGCCCGCCTCCCCCGCAGTCGCCCGCGCCATCCCAGACGCAGGGCTACGACGAACCCCCCTACGACGGACGTGCCTACGAGGACCAACCCCGGACCGTGCGTGAGGTGCAGTCCGCACCCACCGTCGGCCGGGCCGCCCTGAGCCTCGGCAAGGCGACGATCTCGACCACGAACCGGGCCGCCCGCACCGTCACCCGCAAGGTGATCACGGCGAGCAAGTCCGACGGCGCCGAGGAATCCGGGCTCACTCCACTCATCTGGAACCAGGTCCTGAGCTACGGCACCGACGCCATGGTCACCGTCGCGCTGGCCGGGACGGTGTTCTTCGGTGCCTCGACCAACGCCCAGCGGGGCAACGTCCTGCTGTACCTGCTGGTCACGATGGCCCCGTTCGCGGTCGTGGCGCCGTTCATCGGGCCCGCCCTCGACCGGCTCCAGCACGGCCGTCGCTGGACGATGGCCGGCACCGCCATCGGCCGCGCCGTCCTGGCCCTGGTGATGGCCGCCCACTCCACCGAACTGCTCGTGCTCTACCCGTGCGCGCTGGGCTCCCTGGTGCTGTCCAAGGCCTACGGGGTCGTGCGGGCCGCGGCGGCGCCCCGTCTGGTCCCACCGGGCATGTCCTTGACCGCGGCGAACGCGAAGCTGACGATCTTCGGGCTCGGCTCGACGCTCGTCCTGGGCGGCTTCGTCGGCGTCCTGATCAAGGTCACCGGCTCGTACAGCCTCGGCCTCATCGTGACCGCGATCGGATTCGGGGCGTGCGCGTTCTTCGCCTTCAGCCTGCCCAAGCAGGTCGACTCGGCCGTCGGCGCGCCGCGTCACCCCCAGGAACCGCGGCGACCGCGGCGCCAGGAGAAGGTGCCGACGCTGGGACGCCTCGCGCACTGGGCGCGGCGCGGCTTCGAACCGCACCTGGTGGTGTCGCTACAGGGCGAGTCGGTGCTGCGGCTGCTGTCCGGGATGCTGACGATCTATCTGGCCTTCTACGTCGAGTCCACCCAGCACGGTCTGGCCGGCGCGATCCAGCTCGGCGGCGTCGTGGTCGCTGCCGGGGCAGGAAACTTCACCGGTACCGCCATCGGCACCCGCCTCACCATGGCCAAACCCGAACTCACCATCGTGGTCTCGACGGCAGTGGCGGCCGCGGTGTGCATCGTCGCGGCGGTGACCTTCAGCGTGCTGTCGGCGTGCATCGCGATGTTCGTCTGTGCGGTGGCCAACGCACTGTCCAAGATCGCCCTGGATGCCTTGATCCAGCACGATGTCGTCGAGACCCTGCGTTCGAGCGCCTTCGCGCGGTCCGAGACCTTTCTGCAGCTGGCCTGGGTGGTCGGCGCCGCCATCGCCGTCGCGCTGCCCAGCAAGACCACCGGCGACGGTGCGATCGCGTTGACCGTGGCCGCGGTCATCACCGGGGCCGTCGCGGTCGTCGTCTTCCTCCGCAACCGGGCCACCAGCCGGCCGCGCCCTCCGGCCTACGGCGGCTCCTACGGCGAGCAGCCGGCGAGTTGAGACAGGGCCGCGCCTTGGCCGACGTCCTGGTCGTCACCGCCGTCGAGGCCGAACGCGAGGCCGTTCTGCGCGTGCTCGGTCGCGACGGCTCGGTCCGGGTCGTCGTCGGTGGCGTCGGTCCGGCCGCGGCCGCGGCGGCCACCGCGAACGCGCTGCGCGTCCGGACGGACCTGGTCCTGTGCGTCGGGATCGGCGGCGGGTTCGGCCCGTTGGTGCCCGGTGATCTCGCGGTGGCGTCCTCGATCGTCTTCGCTGACCTCGGCGCGGAGACGCCCGAGGGGTTCGTTCCGGTGTCCGAACTCGGTTTCGGCGGCGAGTCCTACCCCGTAGCCCCGAAGCTCGCTGTGGAACTGGCCGACCGTACCGGCGGGCACCTCGGGACGATCGTGACGGTGGCGACGGTGACCGGTTCCGCCGGACGAGCCGACGCCCTCACCGCCCGGTTCCCGGACGCCGTAGCCGAGGGCATGGAAGGGGCCGGCGTCGCTGCCGCAGCCGCGCTGCTCGGCGTCCCGTTCGCCGAGATACGCGCGATCAGCAACCCGGTGGGGCCCCGGGACCGGACGTCATGGCAGATCCCGCGCGCCCTCACCGCCCTGGGTTCGGCGGTCGCCGCTGCCGTGGCGTGACCATGGTGAATGCTGGCCGGGTGCTGGCCGCCTACTCCCCGTGCCCCAACGACACCTTTGTGTTCCACGCCTGGGCCCACGGCCTAGTGGCCGGCGCCCCCGCGATCGAGGTCACGTTTGCCGACATCGACGTCACCAACACCGCCGCTGCGCGAGGTGATTTCGACGTGGTCAAGGTGTCCTACGCGGCGTTGCCGTGGCTGCTCGACGAGTACGCGCTGCTGCCCTGCGGCGGGGCGCTGGGACGTGGCTGCGGACCGCTGGTGCTGACCCGCGGGGATCGCGGGTCGATCGATGGAGCGACCGTGGCGGTGCCCAGCGAGCGGTCGACGGCCTACCTGCTCTTCCGACTGTGGGCGGCCGGGCAGCGTCCGGCTCGCATCGAGATCGTGCCGTTCGCGCAGATCATGCCGGGGGTGCGCGACGGACGCTTCGACGCCGGTCTGGTGATCCACGAAGCGCGCTTCACCTACCCGTCCTATGGGCTGAGCGCACTCATCGATCTCGGCGCGTGGTGGGAGTCCGACACCGGCTTGCCGATTCCGCTCGGCGCGATCCTGGCCCGACGCTCGCTGGACGCAGACGCGCTGAGCCGCACCATCCGGACGTCGGTCGAGTACGCCTGGGCGGATCCGTCCGCCTCGGCCGACTACGTCGCCGCCCATGCCGACGAGATGGCACCGGACGTCCAGCAACAGCACATCGCGCTCTACGTCAACGAGTTCACCCGAGACCTCGGCGACGCGGGCTACGCCGCCGGCGAAGCCCTGCTCGCCCGCGCCTTCGAGGCCGGCCTGACCCCGAGCAACCCAGCCCTGCGCTGACCTGCCCACAAGCACGTGATCCACCCACAACCACGTGATCCGCCCGCAACCAGGTTGAGTGGTCCGTTACGGGTTCGAGTGGCCCAATATTTCCGACCACTCAAGACCGAAATGGACCACTCAACGGGTGGAGCGCGCGCTAGGCGTCGAGATTCTCGGCGAAGGCCCGGAGCAGACCGGCGATCTTGCGAGCCTCTGGACGATCGGGGTAACGACCGCGATGCAGGGCATTGGACGTGCTGTCCAGCAGCTTGATCAGGTCCTCCACGAGTGGAGCCATCTCGTCGGCCGGTTTGCGAGCGTTGCGCACGACCGATGGCACCGGGTCGAGCAGCCGAACCTGCATCGCCTGACTGCCCTTGCGTCCGGACACCACGCCGTACTCGACGCGGGCGCCCGGCTTGATCTCCTGCATTCCGTCGGGCAACGCGTCGCGGTGGACGAAGACGTCCTCACCCTCGTCGTTGGAGAGGAAGCCGAACCCCTTGTCGGAGTTGAAGAACTTCACTTTTCCGGTAGGCACCGGGCGCTCCTCGCATCAGGACAGAACACTTCATGATTTGGAGGCACCGCCGACGACGGCGCCCTGAGGCCCAGGCTACTGGTCCGTGCAGCGTGTTTCACACCACGCACCTCGAGCGAGGACCAGAAGCTGCGACACCGATACACTCAGCGGTCCTGGGTCCGACCACCCGCGAAGGGGTACGACATGGCCACCACGCCGCCACGCCTTCCCGAGCAGTTCCGCGCCGAACGCGACTTCGACGACTTCAACGTCTCCGAACTCGCGTCTGACTGCGCCGGGGCGCACTCGCCGTTCGGCGACACGGAGTTCCCGGTGGCACTCGACCGGTTGCAGTATCGCCACCCGAACCCCGCGGAGCGTCCCAACCTCGCTGACGGCCGCTGACCGACCCGCCCGTGGCAGCGTCGCCGGCTCCACCGCCCGACGGCGCCCGAGCACAACCGCGCGCGAGCACGCTGACCCTGTGGCTGCGTGCTCGGACCGATCGCGACCTCGCCACGCTGCTGCGGTTGCGTCCTGACCTTGCCCTGCCCGCCCCGCCGGACATCACGGCGCTCGCCAGTCGACTGGCGGTCCGTACCTCCGTGCAGCGAGCCGTCGACGCGCTGGACGCCTACGAACTGCGGGCCCTGGAGAACCTGGTCCTGGCGGCGGGAGCCGACGACACCGTCGAGGACCCCGAAACAGACGGGCTGGACGCGCTGTTCGACCGCACCCTGGTCTGGGGGGAGCCCGACCTGGTGCACGTCATTCCCGCGGCTCGCGATGCGCTCGGCACCTATCCGGCCGGGCTCGGGCGGCCGGCCGGGTTGCTGCTGCGGCAGGTCTCTGACGTCCACCTCGCCCCGGTCCTGCGTCACGCCGGCCTGCCGCCCACGGCCCAGCCGGTCGCCGGGTCTGCACTCGCCGACCTGCTCGCCGATCCGGAATGGGTAGCGGCCCGCCTGTCCGACTGCGACGACGACGAGCGTGCCGTGCTCGAGCAACTCGCCGCCGGACCGCCGGTCGGCACCGTACGCAACACCCGCCTCGCCGCAACCGACTCCGACCTGGCTGCGCCCCTGCGGCTGATCAACCGCGGGCTGCTCATCCCGGTCGACACGCAGCGGGTCGAACTGCCCCGCGAGGTCGGACTTGTGCTCCGCGCGGCGGCAGCACCGCCCAGTGCCGAGGCGCCTGCGATGCGGTTGATCCAGCGGCAGCCGGCCGACCTCGACCGGCTGGGTACGAGCGCGGCACTCGAGTCCCTGCGCCTTGTCGAGGCGCTGGCCGATTCGTGGACTGCGAGTGCGCCGTCCGTCCTTCGCTCGGGTGGCCTGGGCGTGCGTGAACTCAAGCGCACCGCGCGCGATCTGGGCGTGGACGAGGCGACGGCCGCCCTGATCGTGGAGATCAGCTTCGCCGCCGGCTTGCTCAATGCGACCAACGGCATCGAGCCGGTATTCCTCCCGACCGCCGAGTACGACCTGTGGCGCTCGCGCGAGCCGGCCGCGCGCTGGATCGCCCTGGCAACGTCATGGACGGCGATGACCCGGCAGCCGAGTCTCGTCGGGTTGCGCGGGGAACGGGACCGGGTCATCACTGCGCTCGGTCCGGACGCCGAGCGCGGGACCGTACCTGTCCTGCGACGTCAGGTGCTCGACGTGCTCTCCTCGATCACGCCCGGCGCAGCGCCGGCCGAGCGTGCCGACGTGCTCACCCGGCTGGCCTGGCAGCAACCGCGACGGGCGGCGGCGCAGCAGCGACTGGTCGAAGCCGTCCTGGCCGAGGCGGACCTGCTCGGCGTCACTGCGGCCGGCGGACTGACCGGATACTCGCGAACCCTGTTCGCCGGTTCGGTCGCCGCGGCCGAGCATGCGCTGGACCGCGCCCTCCCGGACCCGGTGGACCACTTCCTTGTCCAACCCGACCTCACGATCGTCGTGCCGGGCCCGCCGGAGCCCTCCATGGGCGTGGAACTGGCGCTGATCGCCGACCTCGAGTCGACCGGTGGCGCGAGTGTTTTTCGCATCACCGAGGCCTCCGTGCGCCGGGCCATGGACGCCGGCCGCTCCGGGCACGCGCTGGCCTCGTTCGTGGCCAGCCGTTCGCGGACCCCGGTCCCGCAGGCGTTGAGCTACATGATCGACGACGCGGCGCGCCGCCACGGCGTGCTCCGCACCGGAACCGCATCGGCGTACGTGCGCTGCGCGGACGAGTCGCTGCTGGCGCGCATCGTCGCCGACCGGGCGACCGCGGCGCTGGGTCTTCGTCTGCTGGCCCCGACCGTCCTGATTTCGCAGGCCCCGGTGACCACCGTCCTGGAGGTACTGCGCAACGGCGGCTTCGCCCCCGCGGCCGAATCACCCGACGGCGACCTCATCACCATCGGAGCAGAGCCGCCCCGCGCAGGCCTGCGACCGGTGAGCCGGGTCGCGATGAGCACCCGTGGAGTGGTGGACGCCGACGCCCGAGCGATGGAGATCGTGCGGCGCATCCGCTCCAACGACGCGCTGGCCGGCATGGACAGCCGGGTGCAGACCATCGTGTCGCAGGTCCCAGGAG
>JBDTFN010000275.1:0-6597 GCA_039937915.1 Jatrophihabitans sp.
TGGCCGCCCTCGTGTCGCACGTCGTGCAGGCCGACGCCCTGGTGCTGCTCAGCGACGTCGACGGCCTCTACACCGGCAAGCCGGGGCGTCCGGGGTCGGCGTACATCGCCGACGTCGTGTCGATGGCTGACCTCGACGGTGTGGACGTCAGCCGGTCGGGCAGTCACGTCGGCTCGGGCGGGATGGTCACGAAGGTCGACGCCGCGGCAATAGCGACGAGCGAGGGCATCCCGGTCGTACTCGCGGCTGCCGAGCAGATCGCGCAGGCGCTGGCCGGCGGAACCGGCACGCTGTTCCATCCCGCTGGGGACCGCACCGGCTCACGGCTGTTCTGGCTGCGCCACGCCACCACGCCGCGCGGCCGTCTGGTCCTGGACGCAGGTGCGGTCACGGCGGTCGTCGCGCGGCGCATGTCGCTGCTACCGGCCGGCGTCGTCGACGTCAGCGGCGAGTTCTACTCCGGCGAACCGGTCGACCTCGTCGGCCCGGACGGCGTCGCCGTCGCGCGCGGCCTGGTCGGCTACGACGCCGCGGACCTGCCTGCGTTACTGGGTCACAAAACGAGCGAACTACCGGCGGAGTACCGCCGCGAACTGGTGCACCGCGACGATCTGGTGGTGCTCTGACCAACCCTGCCGATCCGCGCTGAGGTTCGGACTGCGCAAAGGCGGGTAATTGATCCGATATGAGCGCAGCAGACCCGCAGGGCTATCCCGGTCCACAGAATCATTCCCCCGGCGGACCGCCGCCGGAAGAGCCGTCTGGACGTAACGTCTCGGTGGGTCAGATCCTGGCCGGCATCCTGTTCGTGGTCGTCATCGTCTTCATCGTCGAGAACACGCGCAAGGTGAAGGTCCGGCTCATCGGGCCCGAGGTCAATGCTCCGCTCTACGTCGTCATCCTCATCGCAGCCGTGCTGGGCGCGTTGATCGCCGCGCTCATGCGGCACCGGCGCAAGCGGAATCACGGGGACAAGCACACCCGCGCGAAGAAGTAGCGCGCGCTCTACCCTGACGGCGTGACCGAGCACGCTGCTACCGAAGAGGAAGTTCGCGCGTCCGCCCGTCGGGCTCGTGAAGCCGCCGCCGACCTGGCTCCCCTGTCGCGAGCGGCCAAGGACGCGGCGCTGCTCGCGATGGCCGACGCCATCGACGCCGCGACCGGCGCCATCGTCGAGGCCAACGCGAGCGATGTCGCCAACGGCCGCGCGGCCGGGTTGACCGAGGGTCTGATCGACCGGCTCACCCTCACCGACGATCGGGTGGCGGCGATGAGTGCCGGCCTCCGGGACGTGGCCGGGCTGCCCGATCCGGTCGGTGAGGTCCTGCGGGGCTACACCCAGCCCAACGGGCTGGAGATCCGCCAGATCCGGGTCCCGTTCGGCGTCATCGCGATGATCTACGAGGCGCGCCCCAACGTGACCGTCGACGCGGCCGGGCTCGCATTGAAGAGCGGCAATGCCGCCCTGCTGCGCGGGTCGGCGTCGGCCTACGAGTCCAACCGGGCCCTCGTCGAGGTACTGGCCGGCGCGGCAGAGAAGACCGGCCTGCCGCGCGACGCCGTGCAACTCGTGCCAGGAACCGATCGTTCGTCGGTGCTGCACCTGTTGCGCGCCCGGGGCCTCGTCGACCTGGTGATCCCACGTGGAGGCGCGGGCCTGATCAATCACGTGGTGCAGAACGCGATCGTCCCCGTCATCGAGACCGGCGTCGGCAATGTCCACGTGTACGTCGACGCAGCAGCCGACCTCGACATGGCGGAGCGCATCGTCGTCAACTCCAAGACCTCCCGGGTCAGTGTCTGCAACTCCGCCGAGACCCTGCTCGTGCACCGCGCGGTGGCCGACGAGTTCCTGCCCCGTGTCACCTCGGCGCTCCAGTCCGCCGGCGTGGTGGTGCACGGCGACGAGGCGTTCGCCGCGATGACCGACGTCCAGGTCGCCACCGACGACGACTGGGAGCGGGATTACCTGTCGATGGACATGGCGGCCCGGGTGGTCGAGGACATCGACGAGGCCATCGCGCACATCCGACGCTGGTCGTCCGGGCACACCGAGGCAATCGTCACCACTGACCTGAACGCCGCGCGACGCTTCGTCGCCCGGGTCGACTCGGCCGCGGTCATGGTCAACGCGTCAACCCGGTTCACCGACGGTGGGGAGTTCGGCTTCGGCGCCGAGATCGGCATCTCGACGCAGAAGATGCACGCCCGCGGACCGATGGGACTGCCCGAACTGACCTCCACCAAGTGGATCGTGACCGGCGACGGCCAGACCCGCTGAGGTCGAGAGGAACTGACGTGTCGCATCCGAAGATGTTCGCCGACGAGGACCCGTTCCTGCACCGAGTCCGGGAGATCGCGCTGACGTTTCCCGGGGCCCAGGAGAAGGTGTCGCACGGGCGGCCGACCTTCTTCACCACCAAGATCTTCGTGCACTTCGGTGGGTCGGAGAAGGTCGACGGCGAGTGGGTCCGTCACGACCGGTGCATCCTGGTGCTGCCGGACGTCGCCGAACGCGAGCCGCTGCTGGGCGACGAGCGGTGCTACTCACCTGCCTACCTGGGCGCGTACGGCTGGGTCGGCTTCCAGCTTCCCCCGCTGCGTGCGCCGAAGCGGGACTGGGCCGAGGTGACCGAACTGATCGACGAGTCCTACCGCAACACCGCCGGCAAACGGTTGGTCGCGCAACTCGACGATGGCACCTGATCGTCGCCGGCCGGGCCGTCAGGAGTCGAGGTAGCGCAGCACGGCCAACACGCGTCGGTTGTCGTTCTCCGACGGGGGGAGGGCGAGCTTGATGAACACGTTCGCGATGTGCTTCTCGACGGCGCGGTCCGTGATCGTCAGTACGGCGGCAATCCCAGCGTTCGACAGGCCCTCGGCCATGTGCTCGAGGACTTCGCGCTCGCGCGGGGTGAGCGTGGACAGCGCCGCGGTGCGTCGTGACGCACCGAGCAATTGGGACACGACTTCGGGATCCAGGGCCGTCCCACCCGAGGCCACCCGGGTCAGCGAGTCGACGAACTCGCGGACGTCGGCGACGCGGTCCTTCAGCAGGTAACCGACCCCCTTGGCCGACCCGGCCAGCAGCTCCGCGGCGTACCGGGTCTCGACGTACTGCGAGAAGACCAGGACACCGACATCGGGTTGCGCGCGGCGAATCGCCAGCGCCGCGCGTAACCCCTCATCGGTGAACGACGGTGGCATCCGGATGTCGACCACACAGACGTCCGGCAGGTGCCGCGCGACGTCGCGACGCAGGGACTCACCATCCGATACGGCCGACACCACCTCGTGCCCGCGGTCGGTCAGCAGCCCGACCAGACCGTCGCGCAGGATCACGCTGTCCTCGGCGATCACGATTCTCACGCGCTACGCCCTGACGTCAGAGGGACGTCGATGGACACCGTCGTCGGGCCGCCCGGTGGGCTGTCGACGGTGAGGGTCCCGTCGACGGTTGCGACTCGGTCGGCAAGTCCGGCCAGTCCGCTGCCCGGCGCGGTTCGGGCGCCGCCGCGTCCGTCGTCGCTGACCGCGACCCGCAGCCACGGCCCGGCGGTGCCGGCGTTGATCCATGCCTGCGTCGCTTCGCTGTGCTTGGCCACGTTTGCCAGCAGTTCTGCGACGCAGAAGTACGCCATGGTCTCTATCGCCGGGTCCTGTCGTCCCGCGATGGTCGTGTGCAGTTCGACCGGGACGGCGCTGTGCGCGGCCAGCGTCTGCAGCGCCGACGCCAAGCCTGTGTCGAGCACGGGCGGATGGATGCCGCGGGCGAGGTCGCGCAGTTCGCCGACGGCCTCCTTCGCGGAGGTGTGGGCGGTGTCGAGCAACCGACTCGCCTCGGCCGGGTCGGCGCCCTCGGCGAGCTTTTCGCGGGCGAGCCCGATCGTCATCGCCACCGACACCATCCGGGCCTGCGCCCCGTCGTGCAGGTCTCGCTCGATACGCCGCAGCGTCGCGGCCGAGTCGTCGATCGCGGTCGTCCGGGTGCGCGTGAGCTGTTCGACCCGGAGCTGGGACTGGGTCGCGCCGAGCAGGGCGCGTACCGCCCAGTGATCGAGCTTCAGGGCGGAGCGAACGGCCCAGGGCGCGGCGAGCAGGACCAGGACCCCGATCACCACTCCGAGCCCGATCCGGAACGGCGTGTCCAGGAAGTAGTACGGACCGAGGCTGGCTCCGACGTGGCACTGGCCGTCGCGACCGTTCTGGCACGGTAGGAAAGGACGCCAGATCGGGTAGCTGACCCCGCCCACACCAGTGGCGTAGAACGTGACGGCGACGCCGAAGCTGGTGATTCCCAGCGGAAGCTTGAGGATCAGGTACAGCTGAGCACGCCACGCGGTCACGTCCAACAGGCTGCTGCCAATCCATCCGAACAGCCCTGGCCTGGGGTGCAGCGGTGGGGGAGCGGGAACAGCGACGCCGGTCAGGGTCTGGGAGCTGCGTCGGAATCCTGCGCCGAGCTGGCGGGCCGTGCTGCCGCTGATGGCAATGATCGGCAGCCCGACGAAGACGACCACCAACGCCCCTCCGACCGACAACGTGACGACCGAGAACACGAAGCAGGCAATACCCGCCGGGAGGCCGGCCAGCGAGTAGAGAAGTTCGTTCCACGTCCGGCGCCGCGCGAACGGCGCCAGGACACCGGGTAGGCGGGGCGTGGCGGTCATAGCGGACCCAGCGTGCCAGAGATCGGTCATGACCTGATCCTGTTCGGGATTCCGCAGGGCGGCGAGGGGGTCAGCCGGTCGGTTGATGGTGTGGTTTCCCGCACCATCGCCGCGGCGCTGTGTGCCCGGATCTGCGCATCGGCTGGCTGGCTTATCGGTCAGCAGTGGACAAGACTGCCCGCATGGCCTATTTCGTCACCGGAGCAACCGGGTTCATCGGACGTTTCCTGCTCGCTGAGCTGCTCGATCACCGCGAGGGCACGATCTACTGCCTGTGTCGCTCGAGTTCGCTGAGCAAGCTCGACGAACTCAAGGTTCGGCTCGGCGACGACGAGGACCGCATCGTGCCGGTGGTCGGTGATCTCGCACGCGACCGGCTCGGCGTGGAGGCCGACGAGGTCGAGAAGCTTGCTGGCCACATCGAGCACTTCTTCCACCTGGCCGCGATCTACGACCTCACCGCCGACGCCGACAGCCAGCGGGTCGCCAACGTCGAGGGCACCCGGAATGCGGTCCATCTCGCCGAGGCCCTGCACGCCGAGCACTTCCATCTCGCCAGCTCGATCGCGGTGGCCGGCCTGTACAAGGGCGTGTTCACCGAGGACATGTTCAGCGAGGCGCAGAACGTCGAGCACAACCCGTACTACCAGACCAAGCACGAGGCCGAGGGTGTCGTCCGCAAGGAATCCAGCGTGCCCTGGCGGGTCTACCGCCCCGGGGCCGTGGTCGGCCACTCCGAGACCGGCGAGATCGACAAGATCGACGGCCCCTACTACTTCTTCAAGGCCATCCAGCGACTGCGCGGCGTCACCCCGTCCTGGATGCGTGGCGTCGGCATCGAGGGCGGCGAGATCAACATCGTCCCCGTCGACTACGTCGTCAAGGCGATGGATCATCTCGCGCACCTGCCCGATCTCGACGGCCGCGCCTTCCACCTGACCGACCCCGAGCCGCTGACCGTCGGCGGGCTGATGAAGGTGCTGACCAAGGCCGCAAAGGCGCCGCAGCCGTCGGTGAACATCGACGCCCGCGCATTTGACATGCTGCCGGCTCGGCTGACCTCGACCATCGTGAAGCTGCCCGGAGCCAAACAGGTCACCGACCTCGTGCTGGCCGAGCTGGGCATCCCGCGCGAGTCATTCGCCTACCTCACCTACCCGACGCACTTCGACTCGGCCAAGACGCGCGCGTTGCTGCACGGTTCCGGCATCGAGGTGCCTGCGCTGGCCACCTACGCGCAGACACTCTGGGAGTACTGGGAGCGCACCTACAGCCCCGATCGCCGCAAGGACAAGCAACTGGCGCGCTCCATCAAGGGCAAGACAGTGATGATCACCGGCGCCTCGTCGGGAATCGGCCGTGCTACGGCGCTGCGGGTGGGTTCGGCCGGCGCGAAGGTCATCCTGGTCGCCCGCGGGGTGGAGAAGCTCGAACAGACCCGAATCGAGATCGAGGACCTCGGTGGCGAGGCCTTCGTTCACCGCTGCGACCTGTCCGATCTCAGCGACATCGAGCGGATGGCGAAGGAGGTCCTGCAGGAGCACGGCCGGGTCGACATCCTCGTCAACAATGCCGGTCGCTCGATCCGCCGCTCGATCGCGCTGAGCTATGACCGCATGCACGACTTCGAGCGGACGATGCAGCTGAACTACTTCGGGCCGGTACGGCTGATCCTGTCGCTGCTGCCGATCATGCGCCAGACCGCACCGGACGGGCGCAAGGGCGGGCACATCATCAACGTCAGCTCGATCGGCGTGCAGGCCAACATTCCGCGCTTCTCGGCCTACGTCGCGTCGAAGGCGGCGCTGGACGCTTTCTCACGCTGCATCGCCTCGGAGGTCATCGATGACGGGGTACACCTGTCCACGATCCACATGCCGCTCGTGCGTACCCCGATGATCGCCCCGACCAAGATGTACGACCGCTT
>JBDTFN010000276.1:0-6704 GCA_039937915.1 Jatrophihabitans sp.
CCGGATGCTCATGATGGTGGCCTCCGGCGCGACGCCCGCGAACCCGGACTTGGGGTCCACCGAGGCGCCGATGATCCCGGCGACCAGGGTGCCGTGACCGTCGCAGTCGCTCAGCCCGGGCACGTGCTTCAGGTCGGGTTTCACCAGGTCGGCAAGACCCACCAGCCGGCTCCCGAACGCGGGGCCGGGGTTGACGCCGGTATCGATGACGGCGACCCGGATGCCCTTGCCCCTGCTGAACCGCCAAGCCTGGGTGTACCTCAGCGTCCGTTGGGCCCAGCTGACCCCGTTGGCCACCGCCGGAGGGCCCGGGGAGTCCGAGACGCACATGACCGACTGGACGTAGGCGGCCGGTGGGGGCGGTGGCGTGATCGGCGCCGCGGCGGCCGGGACCAGGGCGGTGCTGCCGGCCAGGACGAACGCGAGGACGGCGCACCCGCGCGCACCTGCGCGGCGCACGGTCATAGGTGACGCATCGTCGCGTACAAATTCATCACGCCGACGGCCAGCGGCAGGATCGCGACGAGCAGCAGCGATTCCAGGAAGTCCACGAGTCGCAGCGTCACCGGCGACACCCGTACGCGGGGCGCGACCACACTGATCAGCACCGCCACCACGGTGACGGCCAGCGCGCCGCCGATGAACGCCGTGCTGGCGAAAAAGTACCCGCCGGTGATGGCGACGGCACCGCCGAGCAGGATTCCCAGCAGGGTGACGGACAGGATCGCCGCGCGCGGCACCACCCCGGTGATGGTGCGCACCCGCAGCAACATGGCGCTGACCGCAACCGCAGCGAGCAGCAGCGACATCACCGATGCGTGCAGGGCGACGACGGCGGCGGAGAACACCACGACCGTCGCGCACGCGATGTAGGAGCCGTTGAGCAGTTCGTCAGCCAGCCGGGCACGGGCGGTGACGTCACCGATGTCGACGTCGTCCGCGGAGCGCACATCGCTCGCCGCGGTGGGGATGACCGGAAGGGGCAGCCGGGCGAGCCGGACGACGAGCCACGGCAGGATCGCCACGGACGCGACGCCGATCGAGCAGACGCCGGCGGCGACGTAGAGCGGCTTGACGTCCAGAGTGGTGCTGATCAGCGCGCCACCGGTGCCGAAGACGCTGATGATCGCCGAGGTCGCGAAGACGACAGCACCGGTACCGAGCGCGACGACGGCGAAGATCGAATAGACCAGCATGAGGGTGAATCCCAGCAGCGTGCCGGATCGTCCGATGTCACCCGGAACGATCTCGATGCCCGCGATGAACGCGTAGGGCAGGCCCCCCGCAGCGACGGCCACCGCGATCACCCGCACCCCGGGACCACGCGCGATTGCGGTGCCGATGCCTAGAGCAAGCAGCATGACCGTCACCGCGATGGTGGCGTTCAGGCCGTTGTGGGCGTGATAGAAGACGCCGAGCGCGCCGAGCACCAGACCGATCACGATCGCCGCGGCGCCCGTTGCCGGGTTGGTGCTGCGCAGGCTCATCACGTCGCGGATCGTCGAGGCGATCGCGTCGACGGTGTCGTCATAGATCGGCGGTACGACCGAGGACTCACGCGGCGCGAGGTGCAGGACGCTGCCGTCGAGGATCTCCAGGGCCCGCAACGTCCGGTCGCTGGGCAGTTCGCCCGCCCCGACCCGGGTGAGCTGCCAGCCACCGTGAGCACCGCCGCCGTCGTCGCTGCGCTCACCCACCATGTCCAGGAGCAGCGGCAGCAGGTCGACGATCGGCACATCGATCGGTAGGGCAAGGTCGACGCGCGTACGCGGGGCGATCACAACGACCCTCGCGAACGACTTGGTCTCCGCAAGGGTCACGTCGGGTCCGTTCTAGGAGGTAATGAGGAATCGGTCGCGGTCGACGGTAATTCGCCGTCCGCAGAGATCGTTACTATAAACTCCGCGCGCTGTTTCGCAGGTCGCTGCAGGCGGCACGGCCGGCCTGCGGGAGGGGATTTCGATGGCCACCAAAACATTTCGGCGCCGACCCCGCTTGACCGCGCCCGAGGCGCCAGCCGGGGACATCCGGCTCGAGCCGCCGCCCGAACTTCCGCGCCTCGCCCCGGGCAACATCATCGGCACCCTACTGCCGGGGGTCATGATCCTGACCTCCGTCGGTTTCATCGCCGTGGGTGGACTCAACCCCGCCTCGCTGATGATGGGCGGGCTGATGGTGGCCTCCACGGCGGGGATGATGGGCGGCGGCCAGGGCAACAAGCGTGGGGCGCGCAAGGCCCAGATGACCGCGGACCGCAACGACTACCTCGCCTACCTGGAACAGACCCGCCTCGACATCGCCCGGGTGCGGGCGCAGCAGCGGGCGTCGCTGATCTGGACGCATCCGGTGCCGACCTCGCTCTGGTCGCTGGCCGGTGGCCGACGAATGTGGGAGCGGCGGCCGACCGACGAGGACTTCAGCGCGGTCCGGATCGGCACCGGGACGCAACGCCTGTCGCGACGGCTCGTGCCGCCGCAGACCGGGCCCATCGACGAGGTCGACCCGATCGGCGTGGTGGCCCTGCGCAATCTGGTGAAGACGCATGCGTTGGTCGAGGATCTGCCGCTCGCCGTCCGTCTCTCGTCCTTTCCGGTCGTGTCGATCGAGGGTGACCTCGAGGCGGCCCGCGCGCTGACCCGCGCGATGATCTGCCAGCTCGCGAGCTTCCACGGCCCGGACCACGTGCTGGTCGCGGCCGCCGTCGACCCGGCCGGGCGTGGCCGGTGGGACTGGCTCAAGTGGCTGCCGCACAACCAGGACCCGACGCTCCAGGACGGTCTGGGCAGCGCGCGGATGGTCGGTACCTCGCTGGGAGAGGTCGAGTCGTGGCTGGCCGAGGACATCAACGCCCGTCCGCGTTTTGCGCGTAACAGCACGCCACCGGCCGATCAGCCGTTGATCGTCGTCGTCATCGACGGTGGCCGGGTCAGCCTGGACGAGCAGATCGTGCTGGACGGCGGGTTGCAGGGCGTCGTCGTGCTCGACCTGGCCAACTCACTCGGCACCCTGACCGCTCGACGTGGGCTGCGTCTGCTCACCGAGCGCGGCCGGGTCGGCGCGGTCGGTCGGGAGCGGGTCGAGTGGCTGGGCGCAACCGACGGTGTGTCCATCGCAGAGGCCGACGCGTTGGCCCGCCGGCTGGCGCCGTTTCGGGTCTATGAGGCCCGTGGCGGTGATGAGAATGCGCTGACCGGCTCGACCGAACTGGTCGACATGCTCGGCATCGGTAACCCCAACACCGTCGAGGCCGACCGGGTGTGGCGGCCACGCTCGATCCACGAGCGGCTGCGCATCCCGATCGGGGTCGGCGAGAGCGGCGAGGCCGTTGATCTGGACATCAAGGAGGCGGCGCAGGGCGGGATGGGCCCGCACGGCCTGGTGATCGGCGCGACCGGGTCAGGCAAGTCCGAACTGCTTCGTACGCTCGTGCTGGGTCTGGCCGTGACCCACTCGCCCAGCGCGTTGAACCTGATCCTGGTCGACTTCAAGGGTGGCGCGACGTTCCTCGGGTTGCAGGATCTGCCGCACACCGCGGCCGTCATCACCAACCTGCAAGACGACCTGACCCTGGTCGATCGCATGTTCGACGCGCTGTCCGGGGAGATGAACCGGCGCCAGGAACTGCTCAAGACGGCAGGGAACTACGCGAACGTCAAGGACTACGAGCGCGCGCGCGAACGGGGCGCCCCGCTCGACCCGCTGCCCTCGTTGCTGATCGTCTGTGACGAGTTCAGCGAGATGCTCAGCCAGAAACCCGAGTTCGCCGAACTGTTCGTCGCAATCGGACGGCTGGGCCGCTCGCTGTCGATGCACCTGCTGCTGGCCTCCCAGCGCCTGGAGGAGGGCAAGCTGCGGGGCCTGGACAGCCACCTGTCCTACCGGATCGGGCTCAAGACGTTCTCCGCCGCCGAGTCGCGCACCGTGCTGGGCGTCCCCGATGCCTATGAACTGCCCTCGATCCCCGGATCGGGCTACCTGAAGTTCGACACCACGGGGATGGTGCGGTTCAAGGCCGCCTACGTCTCCGGGCCGTACGCGGGCGAGGCCAGCCCCGAGGGCCAGGGCGCGATCAGCCCGGAACTGCGGCCGTGCAGTTTCGTGTCCAGCCGAGTCGAGATCGCCGAACCGACACCCGGACCTGACCAAACCCCCACACCGGACGACGCGCCGAAGCGGGAACTCCCGGCCGTCGTGGACGTCGTGGTGGAGCGTCTTCGCGGTCAGGGGCAGCCGGCGCACGAGGTATGGCTGCCGCCGCTGAAGGAGCCGCCGTCCTTCGACGCGCTGCTGCCGCCGCTGACCGTGGTGCCCGGACGTGGGCTGTGCCCGGACGGCTGGGCCGGGCTGGGCAACCTGCGGATCCCGGTGGGCATCGTCGACCTGCCCTTCGATCAGAAACGCGACCTGTACGCCCTCGACCTGTCCGGCGGCGCCGGCAACGGGGTCGTCGTCGGGGGTCCGCAGAGCGGGAAGAGCACGGCGATGCGCGACATCGTCACCGCGCTGGCCCTCACCCACACTCCGCAGGAGGTGCAGATCTACTGCGTCGACCTCGGGGGTGGCTCACTCGCGGCCGCGGAGGGTCTGCCGCACGTGGGTGGGGTGGCCTCGCGGCGTAACCCCGACCGCGTCAGCCGCACCATCGCCGAGGTCAGCACCGTGCTGACCGAACGGGAGACGTACTTCCGCGAGCACGGCATCGAATCGATGGCCGCCTACCGGCAGCTTCGTCGCGAGGGGAGGGGCGCCACGGGCCTGGCCGGCCGCTTCGGCGATGTCTTCCTCTTCGTCGACGGGTGGGGAGCGTTCCGACAGGAGTTCGAGGATCTCGAGACCCGGGTGACCTCCCTCGCTGCCCAAGGGCTCTCGTTCGGGATCCACGTCATCGTCAGCGCGTCGCGTTGGGCCGAACTGCGCGCCGCCATCAAGGACTCGCTGCTGACCCGCCTGGAGCTTCGCCTCGGCGACCCGATGGACTCCGAGGTCGACCGCCGGGTGGCCGCAGGCGTGCCGTCAGCCACGCCCGGGCGCGGCATCACCCCGGGCCGCAAACACTTCCTCACCGCGCTGCCCCGCATCGACGCATCGAGCGATCCGAGCACGCTGTCGAGCGGGTTCGCCGATCTCGTCGCCCAAGTCTCGCAAGCCTGGGAGGGGCCGGGGGCACCTCCGGTCCGGATGTTGCCTGAGTCGCTTCCTTACAGTGACCTGAGTGAACCTGAGGACCCGCGGCTGGTGCCGATCGGCATCAACGAGGAGTCGCTGGAGACCGTCTTCATCGACTTCGACGCCGACCCGCACTTCCTGTACTTCGCCGACGGTGAGTCCGGCAAGACCAACTTCCTCAAGGTCCTCGCCACCGGGCTGATGCGCTCGCGCCCGGCCAGTGAACTTCGCATCCTGATGGCCGACTACCGGCGCAGCATGCTCGGCTACATCCCGGCGGAGTACCTGGCCGGCTACGCCGCGTCCTCGCCGACGCTCGAGACCATGCTTGGCGATACCCGCGCGATCCTGGCGGCCCGTGTTCCCGGGCCTGACGTCACGCCGGACCAGCTACGCGACCGCAGTTGGTGGAGCGGTCCGGAGGTCTTCGTCTTCGTCGATGACTATGACCTGGTGGCCACGGCGTCGGGCAATCCGGTGCTCGCCCTGCTCGATTTCATCCCGCAGGCCAAGGACGTCGGGCTGCACCTGGTGATCTGTCGCAGCACCGGTGGCGCCGGTCGCGCGGCGTACGAGCCGATCATCCAGCGACTGCGCGACCTCAGCACGCAGGGCGTCGTCGGGGCCGGCAGCCGCGACGAGGGCGAACTGCTGGGCAAGGCCAGGCCGGCCGCCCTGCCGCCGGGACGGGGTTACCTGGTCAGCCGCCGGTACGGAACCCAGCTGATGCAGATCGCCGAAGTCTGAGAGATTTCAGGCGACTTCCTAAGCTAAATCTAAGAAACCGCTTGTTCGAGGTTGCCCATCAACGTTGTTGGTGCCGCTCATGGCGGGTAGACAGTTGATCGACAGCTTCGAAAATCCGAGACGCGACGAAAGGGCAACAACATGAGTAGCGGAGGCGCTTTCAATACCGATGCCGCCACAATGGCGACGGCGTCGGCCCACGTGCACGACGTCAAGAACCAGATCGACGGTGAGCTCAAGCGACTGCAGGGTGCCGTCGAGGGCGTGCAGGCCCACTGGCAGGGGGCGGCGGCGTCGTCGTTCCAGGCGCTGATGGTGCGCTGGACCGAGGACTCGGCCAAGCTGCGCACCGCGCTGAGCGAGATCGGCGACCAGATCTCGCAGGCCGGTAAGTCCTACGACACGCAGGACACCAGCAGCGAGAGCATGATCAAGAGCGCTGGCAGCAGCGTCAACATCTGATCGCCGAATCACACACTTCACTCGATAGGAGACTGGAAATGCCGATCAAGGTTACGTTCGACCAACTCGCTGCCACCGAGCAGCAGATCCAGAGCACGTTCGGTCAGGTCAACCAGCAGATGGACGACCTGAAGCGCTACCTCGCGCCGATGGTGCAGACCTGGCAGGGTGCGGCGTCGGAGAACTACAACGCTGCGCAGCACAAGTGGGACGCCGCGGCCGCGGATCTCAACAACGTCCTCAACGCGATCGGCCGGGCGCTCGGCCAGGCCAATGAGGGCTACCAGAGCACCGAGAAGTCGAACGCCCAGCGCTTCGCCTGATCTCCG
>JBDTFN010000277.1:0-7903 GCA_039937915.1 Jatrophihabitans sp.
CGGTTACTGCTGGCTCTCGTTGTGACTCGTGGTCGTGGCGAGGCGGCGAAGGACGTTGAGCTGTTGGTTCTGCGTCACGAGGTGGCTGTGTTGCGTCGGCAGGTGGCTCGTCCTCGGCTGGAGCCGAAGGATCGGTTCGTGCTGGCCGCACTCACCCGGTTGCTGCCGCGCGATCTGTTGCGGGCGCGGATCGTGACGCCGCAGACGTTGCTGCGTTGGCACCGGCAGTTGGTTGCTCGACACTGGACGTACCCGCCGAAGACGAAGCCGGTCGGAGGTCGTCCGCGAACCTCTGTCGTCATCAGGGATCTGGTGATCCGGTTCGCGCACGAGAATCCGGTCTGGGGTCATCGACGGATCCACGGCGAACTGGTCGGGCTAGGCTATCGGGTCGCGCCGGCGACCGTCTGGAACATCCTTCAGAAGGCGGGTCTTAACCCGGCGCCCCGCCGTGCTGGTCCGTCGTGGCGGGAGTTCTGCCGTATCCAGGCGGCGACGATGTTGGCGTGTGACTTCTTCACCGTCGACACTGTGCTGCTTCGGCGCGTCTACGTGTTCTTTGTCCTCGAGGTAGGCACCCGACGAGTCCACGTTCTGGGGGTGACGCGACATCCAACGGGGGAGTGGGTGACCCAGCAGGCACGAAACTTCATGATGGCGATGGGGGAGCGGGCGGATGGGTTCCGCTTCCCGGTCCGCGATCGCGACACGAAGTTCATCGCCAGCTTCGATGCCGTGTTCGCTGACGCCGGTATCGAGGCGCTGCTTAGCCCACCTCGAGCCCCGAAAGGCAACGCGTATGCCGAGCGGTGGGTTAGCACGATCCGGCGAGAGTGCACGGACCGGATGCTGATCTTCAACGAGTGGCAGCTCGTCCACGTGCTGAGCGAGTACGAGCGGCATTACAACGCTCACCGCCCGCATCGCGCACTTGATCAGCTCTCGCCGATGGCGGCTGGCTCGGATCGGCTTCCTCGTGTTGGCGCTGGAGATGTTCGGCGAACCCAGGTCCTTGGTGGCCTGATCAACGAGTATCACCATGCCGCGTGACCAGCGCGGGCTGAGGTTCTTGAGCCCCACAGCGTGCTGCGCCCCGTCGGTTCCGAGGCTCGGCGCGTCGTTATGCGTGTTTAGCGTGTTGGGCTGCGGGGCCGTGCTGCGACTTCGCGCACGATCTCTTCGGCGTGTCGATTGTGTGTTCGGGGGTCATCGAGCGCTGTCGATGGAGCCGTTCGAGAATCTCCAGGTGGGCGCCGGTTGTGTTGTGGCCGGCGAGTTCGACGTGCTGGGCTCCTTCGACCCGCGTCGGTCAACGCGCGCGATTACCTTGCCTTCGGCGGCCGCAGTGTGCACTTCTGTCTCGGCGCGGGCCTCGTCGGCTGGCGCGTGCGTGGCGCTGGCGAAGAACTCGCGGCTCGGTACGTATGACGACGGGGCCAGATCTGAGGATTCTGTTCCTCCTGGGACATCTCTTTTCGGGGCCTGAAACGACTTGACGTGTCGGTGCGCTGAGCCACGGGTTGTCGATGACCGCTCCGACAGGATCAGATTCGGGCCGGCAGCTTCGAAAGGTATGGCGAACTGCACGAATGCAGTGGAAGTCGTTGGTACCTACCACGCATCGTCCTCGACATTGGTGCAGGCGGCGCTATCGGCCAGGGGCAACTCGATGCGGAATCGTGCTCCTTCGCCCGGTGCCGTGTCGACTGTTACAGAGCCGTCGTGGCCGGCGATGATGGCGGCGACTATGGCAAGGCCCAGGCCGCTGCCACCGTCGTCGCGGTTGCGTGCGGTGTCGGCACGGTAGAAGCGTTCGAAGACTCGCTCGGCCGCCTCGGGCGACAGGCCGGGCCCTTGATCGGTGACGGTGAGTACCGCGGTCGGGGCGCCGGTGCGTTCGCTGGTGGTTGTGGTGACGTCGACGGTTATCGGCGTGTGCTGGGGCGTGTATTTGATTGCGTTGGCGAGAAGGTTCGCGAATACCTGCCGCAGGCGTGCGTCATCACCTGAGACGACAGGCGGTGGATCGGTGTTACCGACCTGCAGGGTGATCGACCGGTCCGGCGCGCTGGCTCGCGCGCTCTGTACCGCCTCGCTGGCCAAGGCCAACAGGTCGACCGGGTCGCGGGCGAGCGGGCGTTCGGCGTCCATCCGCGCGAGCATCAACAGGTCCTCAACGAGCAGACCCATGCGGGCGCCTTCGTCCTCAATTCGGCGCATCACCCGATCAAGTTGCTCTGGCTCGGCGACCGCGCCTTGCCGATACAGCTCGGCGAATCCGCGGATGCTCGTCAGTGGCGTGCGCAACTCGTGGGAGGCATCGGCGACGAAGCGACGCATCCGTTGCTCGGATCGTCGTGCGGCGGCTTCGGAACTTCGGGCCTGCTCGGAGGAGGAAAGCGCGGCTCGTTCGGAGGCGGCTCGGCCCGTGAACGCTGTCTCGATCTCGCCGAGCATCGTGTTCAGCGCGCCGGCAAGGTGTCCAACTTCAGTGTGGGGGTCCGACTGGGGCACACGCAGTGTGAGGTCGCCGGCCGCAATTTTTGCTGCGGTGTGCTCGACCGCGCGCAGCGGACGAAGACTTGCGCGGACGATGAAATATCCAACTCCGGCGATGACCAGCACCGCGGCGGCACCGATTCCGGCGAGTAGCTCGATGAGGTGCGTGATCGTGTTCTCGACGTCACCCAGGCTCTGCGCGATCAACAGCGTTCCGGGCTTTCCGTCGCTGAGGGTCACCGGTTCGATGAGCACTCGCCAGCGCGCGTGTCCGCGCATCGCGTGCACAGTGATCAGCCGCCGCCCGTCGGCTTTGCTCTGTGCAGCGGTGATCTGGGGCAGCTCGGGCAGGGGTTCGTCGCTGGAGATGAGATTGTGAGTCGCGTAGGCGGGGGTGCCGTCGGCGTTGCTGATCTCGGTGATGAATGCGCTCGGCGGCCCGCCGACGTGTCCATCGCCGCCACTGTCACCTTTGCCATTCCGGTCACCGGCAACGGCGGTGGTGCCGGTCAGCAGGTTGCCGGGTTGGTTGGCGATCGATGAGAGTTGGTTGTCGACCCGTCCGACGAGGTAGGAGCTCAAGGTCGCGGTCGCCGCGGCGCCGGTGCCCAGCAACGCGATGATCACGAGTAACAGAACCACCGCGACCAGCCTGACGCGCAGCGGTGTGCGGCGGCCGAGCTGTCGGAACCGACCGATGACAGTGCGCGGCAACGCGCCCAGTTGGGTCATGCTCTGCGCACCTCGTACATGGGATCAGCTTCGCGGGAGCCGCAGGACGTAGCCGACCCCGCGGATCGTATGAAGCAGGCGTGGTTCGCTCGTGTCGACCTTGCGCCTCAGATAGGACACGTAGGACTCGACGACGTTGGTGTCTCCGCCGAAGTCGTAGTGCCACACGTGGTCCAGGATCTGAGTCTTGCTCAGTACCCGACCGGGATTTTCGAGGAAATACCGCAGCAGCTTGAACTCTGTCGGAGACAGAGTGATCAACTGCCCATCCTTGAACGCCTCGTGGGTCTCATCGTCGAGCTCGATGTCGGCAAAGCTCAAGCGCGCCGGCGGTGCACCCCCGGCTCCGGCGGCGGCGCGACGCAGGATCGCGCGGATGCGAGCCACGACCTCGTCCAAGCTGAAAGGTTTGGTGACGTAGTCATCGCCGCCGACGGTAAGCCCGGTAATCTTGTCCTCTGTGGAATCGCGTGCGGTGAGAAACAGCACCGGGCAGCGGATGCCCTGCGCGCTCATCCGCCGCACCACCTCGAAGCCATCGATGCCAGGCATCATTACGTCGAGCACCATCAGATCGGGACGCAGCTCCTGCGCCACCCGCAACGCCTGCTGCCCGTTCGTCGCAGTCGCGACCTCGAACCCGGCGTAACGCAGGCTCGCCGAAAGAAGTTCGACAATGTTCGCGTCGTCCTCGACAACGAGCAACCGCGCGACCGACGCGCCTACTGCATCGCTGGCGTCGGGGTTCGATCTCACACTTGTCACCTTGCCACTGTCGCCGGGCAGACTGGATCCTGCCTGCACAGACCCTGGGAGTTTCCTGGACGTCCGCCCCGACCCCGACGACAGCACGGCATCTCAGTTCCCGCCGCCATTGGGCCCGTCGCCCCCACGGTTGCCGTTGTGTCGCCGGTTGCCGATGTTTCCGGCGTTGCCGGTGTTGTCGTTCCCGTTCTGATCGTTGCCGTTGGGAGAGCCGCGGTTGCGGTCGAAGCGGGCTTGGTGGCCAGGATCGGTGCGCCCGCGCCCCGCGGCGACTCACCAGGGTGGTGCCGCTGCCGCAGCTCGACTCGGTGCGGACTGATCCGGTGCGGACGGCGCATTCACTGGTGTCGCCTCGGGTGCTGGGTGGCTTCTGTCGTGGCGCGCGACTCGGGCCCGGCGCCGCTGGCCGCGGAGCTACTACCGGGCTCGGGTGGGGTGCTTGGCGGGGTTGACGGTTGAGCTCCTCGGGTAATGCCATCGGTGATCGCGACTGTCAGAACGGATGTCTTGACGCAGCTGCGACCAGGCCCATCAAACTGGGCAGACCGAGGCTGGGCCACCGGCGCACCGGACCTGCACGTCTGCTGGCAGTTCGGCATCAGTGACCGGGAATCCGGGACCAGCGCCGCCCGAGCCGTGGCCGGGCCCCCCCGACTTGGCAGCCGGCACACAGCGTCCCGACAGCCGATGCCGATTCCGTCGTGGTTCAGATGTTCTGTGGGCCCGGGGTTGCTCGTGTCGGGACCTGCGCGCGGTTCAGCATCGCCGAATCCGGTTCGTCGGTCGAGGGCCGAGGTGCAGTGACGGCGAGGGGTGTCTGGCCGGTACGGCGGGCCAGCACTATTACCCCGGCGCTCATGACGAGGAATCCCAGTATCTGCCCCGCGACGAGTCCAGCGCTGGAGGACAGCGTCTCGTTGAAGGCGAGGCGACCGATCACGACTGACACCATCGGGTCGATGATCGTGATCAGGGGTAGAGACAGCGCGAGCGGGCCGGCGTTGAACGCGAGCTGGTTGATCACGATCGCTACCGTCACGAGCACGGCAAACCCGTAGGGCGGCCAGGTCGAGAACGCGGCCGCGCCGTGCAGGGCGGAAATGCCGACAGTGGCCTTCAGCAGCGCCGCCACGACCCCAAACAGTGCGCCTGCACACAGACCGAGCCACGCAGCTCGGCGCCGAGGGCGCCGCGAGGCGATCACCAACCCGATCCAGGTGAGCACGACAGCGACCGTCACGCACCAACCCAGGACAGGTAGGTCGGCTAGAGATCGCCCTCCGGTCGGGCGTGCGGTGAGTTGGAATATCGCCAGACCACCCACGACCGCCGCAGCAGCGCCCAGGTCTGCGACAAGGACGGCGTGGTGGTCGAGGGCGTAGCTCAGCGGTAGCGCGAACAGCAGACCGGTGACCAGCAGCGGCTGAACCAGGGTGAGCGCACCGCTGGACAGTGCGAGCACGTGCAGCCCGAACCCGGCAACGCCGGCCGCCGAGCCAATGATCCACAGTGGGTGGCGAAACACCCGGCGGAGGGCCCCGGCGCCGCTGCTGCCTGCCCGGTGCTGAAGCACGCTGGCGACGGCGACGAGCAGCGCCGATCCGAGCGCAGCGAGGATGGCAAGCACGGTTGCGTCGCCTCAGTCTCGAGGACCTGCGGTGGCGGCGGACACGTCACCGATTCCAGCTGGTGGTCGGTAAGGATCGACGTTGAGCAGTGTGTCGACGGTTGCGAACGACCAGCCGCGTTCGCCCAGAGTGTCCACGACGCGAGCAACGGCGTCCAGAGTGCGCGTTCGATCCGCGCCGACGCCGTTGTAGCCATCGTGAAAAATCAACATGCGGCCTGGGCGGGCCCGGCTCACCGCGCGCACGGCGATCCGTTCGGGCGCGCACTGTGCCACTTCCAGCGGATGGCAGAACGTTCCCGACACCGGCATAAGTTGATGACGCCGCAGTGATCGGAACGTCGCCGGGGTGCGAGCCAGCCACGGCGGCCGGTACAACCGGGGTATCAGTTGCACTGTGTCGGCGATGACGTCCTGTGTTCGCTGAACCTCCTCCTCGATCAGGTTCGCGGTGAAGCAGCGGTGCAGCTCGTGGGAGTAGCTGTGATTGCCGATGACGTGGCCCGCAGCGATCAGAGCGGCGGATGTTTCGGGAAACCGTGCCACGGCTTTGCCCACCTGAAAGAAGGTCGCGCGCACCTGCCGTTGCTCCAGCATCGCGGCGAGACGGCTCGTGTAGGGCTCGTTCGGTCCGTCATCGAACGTCAATGCGACGCACGGTTGTCCACCGCCTTCGAGGTCTCCATGGTTCGGGAACCGGCCGAGTAGCTGCGACTGCGAGGACATGCTCGCCCAGTACGCCCCTGCGCCCAGGGAAGCGGTCGACGCGCCAAGTGCCAGAACGCGCCGGGTTGCGGCACACGATCGGAAGGTCATACGACGTCGACCGGGGCGAGTCGCCACGCCGTTGCGAGCACGGCGGCGATGAGCACCAGCCCGACCGAACGCCATCGACTGGTCCGGCCAGCATGTTCCGCCTGGCCGGACTGGTTTGCATCGGCTCGGATGGCCGGCGCTGCACCCACCAGCGGCCGCCCGACCAGGCGGTTCAGGTGATAGGCGAACAGGTAGAAGAACAGGCACGTGACGAACGTGTTGTAGATCAGCCCCCGATTAAGCCGTCGTGAGGAGGTCAAGGTGGTTCGGGTCGGGTCGAAGTGCACTGGGCCGTGAGCACGCAGACTGCGCAGCAGCCCGAGTTCGTCACCGCCCTGGGTGAGCGAGGTGTCGTAACCCGTCCAGGCCGAGCGCCGGAACGCAATGTTGGTGGCGCTGGCATAGAGCACCCTGCCGGTCCGGCGATAGACCCACGCCGTCACACCGAACAGCGCCTTCGTGTACGGGGCGCTCCACCAAGGTCCGTCCACGAACCAACACGGACCGCAGGTCGCCACGACCTCAGGTTGCGCGCGCATGGCGGTGTCGATCTGGCTCAGCCAGGTCGGGTCGAAGGTGGTATCGGCGTCGCTGGACACGATGATGTCACCGGTCGCAGCCGCCGTCCCGCGTTGCCGGGCGTGGCATACTCCGCGAACGGATTCGTGCACAACTCTCGCGCCGCACGAGCGTGCGATGCTGGCCGTCGCGTCGGTGCTGGCGTTGTCGACGACGATCACCTCCACACGACCATCGAAGTCCTGATCGGCCAACGAAGACAAACAAGCAGCGATGGTCGCCTGCTCGTTGAACGCAGGAATGACAATCGACAATCGAGGCCGACCCACCCCCGCATACGTTGCGCCGTCGGATCCAGACCCCGGTGTCGCTGTCACGTCCCAATTCCGCGACACGAAGCTTGGCGCCACCCGCCGATAACCTGTCGGTTTGCTGTCAGTTGCCCGAACGTCACGGCTGCAGCGGTCCTCTGTGGACACCAGCGTTCTGCACTATGGTCACGCCCTCCCGGCTGGTCGAGATCAGCGGCAGCTTGCTGGGCCGTCCACCCTTGCCAGACAGGTTTTGCCGCCCCGGGCCCGACGGCGGAGGCGCCCAGCCGCCGCAACCGAACTTGCCACCCCCACCGAACCTGCCACCACCGGTGAGCCCGCTGCCACCGGTGAGCCCGGTGAGCGAGCTACCGGTTCGCCCGCCCCGCGTCGAGGTGGTGATCGTGGAGGGAACGGCGATCGAGAGATCTGAGAGCGCGACCTGCTGGCCCACCGACCGGGCCGTGGTCACCTGGACGGTGTCGGTACCACTCCGACCGAACGTCACCGCCGCCGCGGTGAGCTTGCCCGCCGTATCATGGGGGCGCGGACCTGACGCCGTCGGAGGAGTCGAAATGGACCTGACCGAATTGGAACGACGTCGTCTGGCTGACATCGAGTCGCGTCTCCGCTG
>JBDTFN010000278.1:0-6869 GCA_039937915.1 Jatrophihabitans sp.
GCGTCGAACACCGAGACCGACAGTCCTCTCAACCCGCTCGGGGCCAAAGGTATCGGCGAGTCGGGGACGATCGGGTCGACCCCCGCAATCCAGAACGCCGTGATCGACGCGCTTTCCCACCTCGGCATCACCCATATCGACATGCCATGCACGCCCGAGCGTGTGTGGAGCGCTATCGAGGGGGCAAGGGCATGAAGATCCACATCACGGTGAACGAGCACGTCGAGGAACACGACGTCGAAGCGCGCCAGCTCCTCGTGCAGTTCCTGCGGGAGACCGTCGGTCTGACCGGAACCAATATCGGCTGCGACACGTCATCGTGCGGGGCGTGCACCGTGCTGGTGGACGGCGAGAGCGTGAAGTCCTGCACGGTCCTTACCGCGCAGGCCGACGGGTCCGCGGTCACGACCATTGAGGGCCTCGCGGGCAGCGACGGTTCTTTGCACCCAGTGCAGGAGGCCTTCCGGGAGCACCACGGTCTGCAGTGCGGCTATTGCACTCCCGGCATGGTCATGGCCGCGGTGTCCTTGATCGCAGAGAACCCTGGTCTCGACGAGGCGGGTGTCCGCCTGGGACTCGAGGGCAACCTGTGCCGCTGCACCGGCTACCACAACATCGTCCAAGCCGTTCTTGCTGCCTCGGCGTCGGTGTCCCGATGATCCCCGCGTCCTTCGAGTACCTTCGGGCGGCCTCGACCGCCGAGGCCCTCTCCCTGCTGGCCGAGCACGGCCCCGAAGCCAAGATCATCGCCGGCGGCCACTCGTTGCTGCCGCTCATGAAGCTGCGCCTCGCCTCCCCGTCGGTCCTCATCGACGTGGCCCGCATCCGGGAGTTGTCCTACATCCGTGACCTGGGTGACCACGTTGCCGTGGGCGCTCTGACCCGGCACTGCGACGTCCATCGCTCCACGCTTCTCCAGACCGAGGTCCCGCTGCTCGCGCATGTCGCGGGCGTCGTCGGCGACCCCCAGGTCCGCCACCGGGGAACCATCGGGGGCTCCCTCGTGCACGGCGATCCAGCCTCCGACCTGCCCGCCGCCGTGCTCGCCCTCGGCGCGACACTCGTCCTGACTGGCCCGGCCGGCACTCGAGAGGTCTCCGCCCGAGAATTCTTCCGCGGTTTCCTCGAGACCGCAGTCGAACCTGACGAGCTTCTCACCGAGATCCGACTGCCAAAGATGGACGGAGCGGGCTGGTCCTTCCAGAAGTTCAACCTCCGCGCCCAGGACTGGGCCATTGTCGGGGTGGCCGCGGTCGGCGCCAAGGCAGGCGGGGGCATCGCTCTGGTCAACATGGCCGCCACGCCAGTTCGCGCAACCGCGGTGGAGCAGGCCGTCGCCGCGGGTGCCTCGGTTGTCGACGCGGCGAGTGCCGCATCGGCCGGCCTCGATCCCCCCACCGATCTCAACGCATCAGCCGCATACCGCCGCCACCTCGCCAGCGTGCTCGTGCGCCGAGCACTGCACGAGATCGAGACTCGACCCAGTCGCTGAGGTGGCCTTCCTGGGATGCCGTCTGCGGCAGGCTCGGTCGCCAGTCTTGCTTCGCGGATAGAACAGGAGCTGGGTGGCTCTGTTGCGTTATCGGTTCGGCTCGGATGCTGAAGCTCGGGGTGACCGCTCGGGCGCTATTAGATGCAGCGGGCGAGTTCGTCGGACGCGACTCGGACTCGATCATGGACGTGCAGTTCGGTGGTGATCGCGTCGTGGCCGCGGCGCAGGTTCTGCACGAAGGCGTGCCCTGTCGAGACGGTGCGCGCGGAGGAGAGTTGTTTCAGTCCGCGCATCGGCCGCAGTCTGGTCTTCAGTCGGCCGTGATCAGCCTCGACCCTGTTGTTCGCGTACTGATCGGTGACATGCCGGGCGGCGGGTTCGAGAGGTACAGGTAGGTCCGGCAGCCGGCGACCTTGACGTAGGTCTCGTCCACGAACCAGCGATCACCGGTGGCGCGTCGAGCGGGACGGGCAGCATCGATGAACTCCGGGGTGAACGTCGGCACCCACCGGTAGACCGTGCCGTGATCGACCTCGATGCCGCGCTCGGCGAGCAACTCCTCGACATCGCGGTACGAGAGGCCATAGCGCAGGTACCAGCGCACCGCGACCGAGATCACCTCACGCGGGAACCGATAACCCGCAGGAGCCAAGGACACGGACGGCTTGGAGTTGATCACGAACCAACTCTGCCGAGCTCGACGTCAACCGACAACGCAACAGAGCCGTTTCGGTCGTTTCTTGGGCGTTGTGGCAGAGGCGATGTCCGCAGAATGACGGCGAGTTGTCGAACGCAGCGCCGTACGGGGGCACCCGCTGCGACACGAGACGAACCGGGCGGTAACCGCGCGACACGAGGTGTCACGGCCCCACTGCAGCGTAGTGGGGCGACAGGTTCAACTCAGTGCACCCGATGAGGCCGATCCGTTCGCGCTGGTGACCGGGGACGCGACATGAAGTGATGCGCGGAACTCGAAGCGCGTGATCGTGCGATCAGCGATGAGCCGGCCCTGACAACGCGACTGAATCCCGAACTGGGACCGGTCCGGGCAGCCGGCGATGACACTCCAGATCGAAGATAAGTTCCCTGTGACCACGATTGCGTCACACTGGTCTGGTCGTCGGGCCCTTGGGCCGCCGACCGCATCTCCGACAGAAGTCTGCAAACTCAGGCTCTGCCGGGTTCCGTCGTGAGCAAAGCTTCTGGCATAACTGGGAGCCACCGAACCGAGAGGACCCGCCATGCCAGTCCGTTCCGAGCCACCGTTCCGAGCCGACCACGTGGGCAGCCTGCTGCGTCCCAAGCGGTTGTTGGACGCCCGGGCCAGGCACGCGGAGGGGGCGATGGACGCCGAGGAGCTGCGTGCGGTCGAGGACGACGCGATCCGCGAGGTCGTGCAGATGCAGGCCGACGTGGGCCTCCGCTCAGCCACTGACGGCGAGTTCCGCCGCACGTCCTGGCACATGGACTTCATCTACCAACTGCGTGGGGTGAGCCGCACCGAGGACAAGATCGAGGTGCATTTCCGCAACGCGGCCGGCGACCTCGACTTCACCTCGGCGGCGCTTGTGATCAACGACCGGATCGGGCTGGACGACGTCATCTTCGGCGACGCCTTCGACTTTCTCGCCTCGGTCGTGCCAGACACCGTCACGCCGAAGCTGACGATCCCGTCGCCGAGCATGGTGCACTACCGCGGCGGGCCGGCCGCGATTGACAAGAGCGTCTACCCCGATGAGGAGCAGTTCTGGGACGACCTGTCCGCGGCGTACGCGCGGCAGGTATCGCTGATCGCCGAGCGCGGCTGCCGCTACCTGCAACTGGACGACACAAGCCTGGCCTACCTCAACGATCCCGCGCAGCGCGCGGATCTAGCGTCCAAGGGCGGCGACGCCGAGCACCAGCACGAGCGCTACATCCGCCAGATCAACAAGGCGATCGAGGGCCGACCGAAAGACATGAAGATCACCACGCACATGTGCCGCGGTAACTTCCGTTCAGCCTGGACCGCGGAGGGCGGCTACGACTTCGTGGCCGAGGCGCTGTTCGGCGGGCTGGAGGTCGATGGTTTCTTCCTCGAGTTTGACGACGAGCGTTCTGGCGGTTTCGAGCCACTGCGTTTTGTTCCGCCGGGCAAGCAGGTCGTGCTCGGACTCGTCACCACCAAACGCGCCGAACTGGAGAACAAGGACGACCTCAAACGCCGCATCGACGAGGCCGCGAAGTTCGTGCCGCTCGAGCAACTGTGCCTGTCCGGGCAGTGCGGATTCTCGTCCACAGTCGAGGGCAACAACCTGACCATCGAGGAAGAGATGGCCAAACTACGGCTCATCGTGGAGACCGCCGAAGAGGTCTGGGGCTGAGGGGGACGGCTCAGTGGGGGATTCGACGGCTCGGGTCGAGGGTGCGTGAGATGCCCCGGGCCGCGGCTCGCACACCCGGCGTCATGACCCGGACCGCGGACGTCGACGTCCCACGCACCACCACCGACAACGCCG
This sequence comes from Jatrophihabitans sp., assembly GCA_039937915.1. GTDB lineage: Bacteria > Actinomycetota > Actinomycetes > Mycobacteriales > Jatrophihabitantaceae > Jatrophihabitans. The sequence goes on from JBDTFN010000278.1 coordinate 3,991, forward strand.
CCACCACCTCGACGCCCATCGTGATCGGAGCCGCGACCGACACAGCGTCGTCGGTGACCTGTCGATCGCTGACTGCCAGGCCGAGACGTCGCACGTCTGCCAGTACGCTGCGCAGCTTTCGAGGGTCCGTGCTCGTCTGACGGGTGAAGCGCTCCAGCGGAGCATCCAGCACCTGCTCCTGCACCTCGGCCGGGGCGAAGGCCAGCAGCACCAGCCCAACGCCAGTCGGTGGCAGAGCGAACCGGCCGCCCACCTGGGTCAACGCTGCCACCGACTGCCGTGACGCGAGTCGCTCGACGAACACGACCTCTATGTCGTCGCGGACCGCGAGTTGGACGTTCTCGTGGGTGACCTCGTACAGGTCCTCCATGAACGGCAGTGCCGCCTCGCGCAGTCCGATTTCCCGCGGCGCCAGCGCACCGAGTTCCCACACCCGCAAGCCGATGCGCAGCACCCGGCCACGTACCGGCGGCCCAGAAGCAGTCGGTGGCTGAGGCCGTCGGTGCAGTGAACTCCGGACCCCTGGGGGCCACCGCAGTACCTGGTCAGGTTCCTCGACCGGGTGGAAAGGTGATGCCGTTCAATCCGCTCAAGGACGTCGCGTTCCATGCCCTCGACCACGCCTACGCGATCGGCTACGTCGTATGCGGGGTATCCGCGCTGGTCGCAGCCGGCCTGGCAGCGCTTGTATTGCAGGGCGTGTCCCACCGCGAGATGATCACCGAGGAGTCGCTACACGACTGACCGTATTGCCGACTGTCGGCGCCGCTGACGCTGCTCCGGGCGGTCGACCGTCAGGGGTGCAGATCGACGTCCAGTCGTGTGCTCAGTTCCTCGAGGGTGGTGCCGAACGTCTCGAGAACAGCGACCCCATCGCCGGTGATGGAGAAGGTCGCGAGCTCGGTGTAGACGCGACTGACGCAGGCGAGCCCAGTGAGCGGGTAGGTGCACGAAGGGACGAGCTTGGGTGTCCCGTCCTTGGCGAACAGGTTCATCATCACGAACACGTCCTTGGCGCCGGTAGCCAGGTCCATGGCGCCGCCGACGGCGGGAATGGCATCGGCCTCACCGGTATGCCAGTTCGCGAGGTCGCCGTTGGCCGCGACCTGGAACGCGCCGAGCACACACACATCCAGGTGTCCGCCGCGCATCATCGCGAAGGAGTCGGCGTGGTGGAAGTAGGCGGCGCCGGGCAGCTCGGTGACCGGGACCTTGCCCGCGTTGATGAGGTCGGGGTCGATGTCGTCGCCGTGCGCCTCGGGTCCCATCACGAGCATCCCATTCTCGGTGTGCAGCACGATGTGCTTGTCGGCGTCGAGGAAGTTGCCGACCCGGGTGGGTTGCCCGATGCCGAGGTTGACGTAGGAGCCGGCGGGGATGTCGCGTGCGACGTTGCGGGCGATCTCGTCCCTGTTCAGCGGTTCGCGGTCGGCGTGTTCGAGCGTCATGGCGCATCCTCGACGGACGGGACGACGACCACGCGGTCGACGTAGATGCTCGGCGTCACGACAGCCTCCGGGTCGAGGCCACCGAGGGCAACGACGGCGGCCACCTCCACCACCGTCAGGGTGGCCGCCGTGGCCATGATCGGGTCGAAGTTGCGTGCGGTCTTGCGATAGACGAGATTGCCCATCTCGTCGGCGCGGTGTGCGCGGATCAGGGCGACGTCGCCGTGGATCGGATACTCCAGTACCTGCTCACTGCCGTCGAGGGTGCGGACCTCCTTGCCCGCTGCCAACGGAGTCCCGGCCGCGGTCGGTGTGAAAAACGCACCGATTCCTGCTCCTGCGGCGCGGATCCGTTCGGCGAGCGTGCCCTGGGGCACGACCTCCAGTTTCACCTTCCCCGCGCGGTAGAGCTCATCGAATACGAACGAGTCGGACTGCCGGGGGAACGAGCAGATCATCTTGGCCACCCGGCCTGCAGCGAGCAGCGCAGCCAGCCCCGTGGTGCCGTTGCCGGCGTTGTTGTTCACCACGGTGAGGTCACTCGCTCCGGTGCGCAGCAGCGCGTCGATCAACGCGAACGGCATGCCGGCTCGGCCGAACCCGCCCACCAGCACCGTCGCCCCGTCGGCCACGCCTCGCACGGCCGCGTCGACATCGTCCACGACCTGCGTGAGACTCACGAGTGTCCCTCGTCGCCGGACGTGGTCTCCTCCGCCAGCACGGACTGGGCGATGCGGAAGGCGGTGTTGGCATCCGGCACCCCGCAGTAGATGGCGGTCTGCATCAGCAGTTCTTTGATCTCGTCGACACTGACGCCGTTGGTGCGTGCGGCCCGCAGATGCAGCGCCAGTTCCTCGTGGTGCCCGCGTGCGACGAGTGCGGTGAGGGTGATCATCGAGCGACTACGGCGATCCAGCCCCGGTCGCGTCCAGATCCCTCCCCACGCGTACTGGGTGATCATGTCCTGGAAGTCCGTGGTGAGATCGGTGGCCGATGCCGTGGCGCGGTCGACGTGCGCGTCGCCGAGGACCTCGCGCCGCACCCGCATCCCTGCGGCCCGCACCCAGGCGGTCGTCCGCGACGAGACGGTGCGCTGCGCTGTGTCGATCACGGCGGCGGCGACGGCGTCCGGTGCTTCCGCCGGTGCGAGGTGACCGACGCCGTTCAGCGTGACCAGCGTCCCGTGCTGGATGCCGTCAGCGATCTCGCGCAGCGTCGCGACCGTGACAGTGGCGTCGCCATTGCCGGCGACGGCGGTGAGTGGTGTGGCAATCTCGTGCAGCCGGGAGCGGACGTCGAAGACCGCGAGGGCTTCGCACACGGCGGCGTAGCTGGCGGCGTCCGCGGCCGCGAGGTCGGCCAGCAGAGCGGCGCGTTCGGGTGCATCGGTGGGGAAGTCAGGGCCGAACCAGCGAGCCGGGGTCGCGTCGA
>JBDTFN010000279.1:0-6947 GCA_039937915.1 Jatrophihabitans sp.
GGATTCTCGATCCCGGATTGCCTCGCCGAGCACCCGGACAACTACGCAGCGTGCGACGGCAGCCGATCGGCCTGGCTACCCCGCGACCCGACCGTGCCCGCCGTCATCGCGCTGAACGACCCGGCCGTCACCGTCGCCGATCTGACCGACCACATCTGCCGCCAATCGGTCTGCCCGGCGGCTACCGGCGGGGTGCCGGTGTATTTCGACGCATCGCACCTGACATCGACCTACGCCAAGACGCTGGCGCCGTACCTCGAGCCTTACCTGGCGCGGGCGGTCAAGCGCTGAACGGCGCCCGGATAAACTCGTCGCTGTGTTGCGCCGCCTCGACCTGACCTCCGTCGCCGGTACCGCCGACCTGCGCCGCGCCCTGCCGCGCGCACGGGTCGATGTCCACTCGGCCCTGGACGTCGTGACGCCTCTGGTCAACGCCGTCGCCGAACGGGGTTACCCCGCCGTGCGCGAGGCGACCCTGCGCTTCGACGGTGTCGACGTACCCCGACCGCTGGTGGCTCCGGCCGCGATCCAGGCTGCGCTGGCCGCGCTCGACCCTGCGGTCCGCGCCGCCCTCGAGGAGTCGATCCGACGCGCCCGCATCGTCCACGAGGCGCAGCGTCGCGACACCGTCGACGTCCAGGTCGTACCGGGCGGCACGGTCACCGAGCGATGGGTACCGGTGGCGCGGGTCGGGCTCTACGTACCTGGCGGCCTCGCGGTCTACCCGTCCAGTGTGGTCATGAACGTCGTCCCGGCGCAGGTGGCGGGCGTCGATTCCATCGCCGTGTTCACGCCGGCGCAGAAAGAATTCGGTGGAGCGCCGCACCCGACCATCCTCGCCGCGTGCGCGCTGCTCGGGGTAGACGAGGTGTACGCCGTGGGCGGGGCCCAGGCGATCGCGCTGGCTGCCTACGGTGACGCCGAATTGCACATCGAACCGGTCGACGTCATCACCGGACCGGGCAACGTGTACGTCGCCGCGGCCAAGCGCCTGGTGCGCGGCGTGGTCGGCATCGACGCCGAGGCCGGCCCCACCGAGATCGCTGTGCTCGCCGACCACACCGCCGACCCGGCGCACGTCGCGGCCGACCTCATCAGCCAGGCCGAGCACGACACGCTGGCTGCGTCCGTCCTGGTCACCCCGTCGGCCACGCTGGCCGACGCCGTGGACGCCGAGGTCGAACGCCAGGTTGCGCTGACCAAGCACTCCGACCGGGTGCGGACGGCACTGTCCGGCGAGCAGTCGGCCACGGTGCTGGTACGCGATCTCGAGCAGGGGCTGGCCGTCGTCGACGCCTATGCCGCCGAGCACCTCGAGGTCATCACCGTCGACGCGCGCGCCTGGGCCGAGCGGGTCCGCAACGCCGGGTGCATCTTCGTGGGCCCGAACGCGCCGGTGTCGCTCGGGGACTACTGCGCGGGTTCCAACCACGTCCTGCCGACCGGCTGCACGGCCCGGCACGCCTCCGGATTGTCCGTGCAGACCTTCCTGAAAGGACTGCACCTGGTGGAGTACGACGCCGCGGCGCTCGCGGAGGTCGCCCCGCACGTCATCGCCCTCGCCGAGGCCGAGGACCTCCCGGCCCACGGGGCTGCCGTCGCCGTCCGACTGGGCCAGTGAGCGACGAACTCCCGCTGCGCGAGGAACTGCGCGGCGAGGTTCCCTACGGTGCGCCCCAACTCGACGTCGCGGTGCAGCTCAATACCAACGAGAACCCGTATCCGCCGAGTGAGGCGGTCGTGGCCGACATCGCCGCCGCAGTGGCCCAGGCAGCGCGCGGGCTCAACCGCTATCCCGACCGCGAGGCGAGTGCCCTGCGTGCCGACCTGGCGGCCTACCTCAACGCCGACGGTGCGAGCGGACTCGGCGCCGAGCAGGTCTGGGCGGCCAACGGATCGAACGAGGTGATGCTGCAACTGCTGCAGGCCTTCGGCGGACCGGGCCGCACCGCGGTGTCCTTCGCCCCGACGTACTCGATGTATCCGGAGTACGCGCGTGACTCGCACACCAAATGGGTCCTCGGCCGGCGGGCGGAGAACTTCAGCATCGATGTGGAGCACGCGCTGGCCGTGATCGCCGAGCACCGTCCGTCTGTCGTCCTACTCGCCTCGCCGAACAACCCGACCGGGACGGCGCTGCCGCTGGCCGACATCGACACGATCGTGGCCGCCGCACCGGGTGTCGTGGTCGTGGACGAGGCGTACGGGGAGTTTCGGCGTGCGGGGGTGCCGAGCGCGTTGTCGCTACTGCCCACCTCGCCGCGCCTCGTGGTCACCCGAACGATGAGCAAGGCGTTTGCGTTGGCCGGCGGCCGGCTTGGCTATCTGGCGGCATCGGCGGCCGTGGTGGACGCCGTCCGGATCGTCCGGTTGCCCTACCACCTGTCTGCGGTCACCCAGGTCGTGGCCCGCGTAGCCCTCGCCCATGCGCCGGAACTGCTCGCCGCCGTCGGTGAGCTGCGCGCGGAGCGGGACCGCACCGTCGACTGGCTGCGCGGCATCGGCCTGCAGGCCGCCGACTCCGACGCCAACTTCGTGCTGTTCGGGCAGTTCGCCGACCGGCACGCCGTGTGGCAGGGTCTGCTCGAACGCGGCGTGCTCGTCCGGGAGACTGGACCGGACGGTTGGCTGCGGGTGTCCATCGGAACGGCCGAGGAGATGTCGGCCTTCCGGGCCGCCCTGGACGAGGTTGTGCGCCCCGACGCAGCGCGTGGCCCGGAGGAGGATGCATGAGCAGGACCGGACGTATCGAGCGGACGACCGCCGAGACCAAGGTGCTCGTCGAGATCGACCTGGACGGCGTCGGCCGGACGGACGTCTCGACCGGCGTCGGTTTCTACGACCACATGCTGAGCTCCTTCGGCAAGCACGGCCTGTTCGATCTGACCGTGCAGGTCGAGGGCGACCTGCACATCGACGCGCACCACACCGTGGAGGACACCGCGATCGCGCTCGGGCAGGCCTTCGCCCAGGCCGCGGGTGACAAAGCGGGCACCCGCCGCTTCGGCGACGCGATGATCCCGATGGACGAGTGTCTGGTCCAGGCCGCGGTCGACCTGTCCGGCCGGCCCTACCTCGTGCACAGCGAACCCGACGGTGCGCCGCCGATGATCGGGACGCAGTACGCCACCACCCTCACCCGGCACGTCTTCGAGTCCTTCGTCTACCACGCCGCGATCGCGTTGCACGTGACTGTGCATGCCGGTCGCGACTGGCACCACGTGACCGAGGCGCAGTACAAGGCGGTCGCGCGGGCCCTGCGCGCCGCGGTCGAGATCGACCCGCGGGTGCAGGGCGTCCCGAGCACCAAAGGTGTCCTCTGAAGTCGGTCGTCGTCCTGGACTACGGCTCGGGCAACCTGCGCTCGGCGCAGCGCGCCCTGGAACGAGTCGGGGCCGACGTCACCGTGACCGCCGACCGCGCCGCCGCGCACGACTGCGACGGCTTGGTGGTGCCGGGCGTTGGCGCCTACGCCGCCTGCATGGCCGGTCTTCGCGGCATCGACGCCGAGCTGATCGTCTCAGCCCGGGTCGCCGCCGGGCGTCCGCTGCTCGGTATCTGTGTCGGGATGCAGGTGCTCTTCGAGGGCGGGGTCGAACACGGCGTCCGCTCGACCGGTCTCGGGGTCCTGCCCGGACGGGTCGAGGCGCTGCGCGCGCCGGTCCTGCCCCACATGGGCTGGAACACCGTCGATGCAGCCGCGGGCTCGCGGCTCTTCGCGGGCCTGGACGCCGAGACCCGGTTCTACTTCGTGCACTCCTACGCCGCCCACGAGACCGAGGGGCTGGTGACGCGCACGGTCCACGGCGAGTCCTTCGTGTCGGCCGTCGAGCGGGGCCCGGTCAGCGCTACCCAGTTTCACCCGGAGAAATCCGGCGACGCCGGCGCCACGCTGCTGGAGAACTGGCTGGCGACCCTATGACCGGGACGGTGGCGACCCCGTGAGCAAGCAGCGTCAGACCGCTCGCGCGCAGCGGGCGTCCGCCGCCGCGGCGCGTGCCGAACTCGATCAGACGCGGCGGGTCGGTGCGGCCCGGCAGCGCGAACGCCGTGAGCGACGTGTGCTGTGGTGGCGCCGAATGCGACTCTGGCAGAACGCTCAGCGCCGCAGCGACACGCGCGAACGACTCGGCACGATGGTGGCGGCGATGCTTCTCGTCCTGCTGGCCGTGTTCGTCGCGACGCGGTCGGTGGGGATCACCCTCGCTACTGCGCTCGTCCTGGTGATCAGCACGCCCGTGCTGATCCTGATCTTCTTCGATCGGAGAAAACGGTGAGTCTGATCCTGCTGCCCGCGGTGGACGTGGCCAACGGATCGGCGGTGCGCCTGGTCCAGGGCGAGGCGGGTTCCGAGACCTCCTACGGCGATCCGCTCGAAGCGGCACTGACCTGGCAGCGCGACGGTGCGGAGTGGATCCACCTCGTCGACCTCGACGCCGCCTTCGGTCGCGGGGACAACCGGACGCTGATCGCCGACGTCGTCGGGCGCCTGGACGTCGCGGTCGAACTGTCCGGCGGGATCCGCGACGACGCGTCGTTGGACGCTGCACTGGCCACCGGATGCACCCGGGTCAACCTCGGTACCGCCGCGCTCGAGTCACCGGATTGGGTACGGCGCGCGATCGCGACGCACGGGGACAAGATCGCGGTGGGTCTGGACGTGCGGGGAACGACCCTCGCCGCACGGGGCTGGACGCAGGACGGCGGCGACATCTGGGAGACCCTGGCCCGCCTCGACGCCGACGGCTGCTCCCGCTACGTCGTCACCGACGTGACGAAGGACGGCACCCTGACCGGCCCGAACCTGGACCTGCTGAGCGAGGTCTGCGCCCGCACGTCGGCGCCGGTCGTGGCCAGCGGGGGAGTGTCGTCACTGGATGACCTGCGGGCGATCTCGGAACTGGTCGGTCTCGGCGTCGAGGGCGCAATCGTCGGCAAAGCCCTCTACGCCGGTGCGTTCACCCTGCCCGAGGCGCTGGCCGCCACTCGGTCCGCCCGGACGGAGTGAGGGTGTGAGCGTGGCCGTCCGGGTCATTCCCTGTCTGGACGTCGACGCCGGACGGGTGGTCAAAGGCGTCAACTTCGTCGGGCTGCGCGACGCGGGGGACCCGGTAGAACTGGCTCGCCGCTACGACGAGCAGGGGGCAGACGAACTCACGTTTCTCGACATCACCGCCTCCTCCGGCAAACGCGAGACGACCTACGACGTGGTCCGGCGAACGGCCGAGCAGGTGTTCATCCCGCTGACCGTCGGCGGCGGCGTGCGAACCGCGGCCGACGTGGACGCGCTGCTGCGCGCCGGCGCCGACAAGGTCGGCGTCAACACCGCGGCTGTCGAACGCCCGGAATTGATCAGCGAGATCGCGCAGCGGTTCGGCAACCAGGTCCTGGTGCTCTCCGCCGACGCACGCAGGGTCCGGCCGGGCGGAACGCCCACGAGCAGCGGCTTCGAGGTCACCACGCACGGCGGCCGGCGTGGCACCGGCATCGACGCCATCGAGTGGATAACCCGCGCTGCCGGCCTCGGCGCCGGGGAGATCTTGCTCAACTCCATGGACGCCGACGGGACGAAGGACGGTTTTGACCTCGAACTGATCCGGCTGGCCCGCGCGGCTGTGACGGTGCCGGTGATCGCCAGTGGCGGCGCCGGTGCCCGTGAGCACTTTGCCCCCGCGGTCGCGGCCGGCGCCGACGCGGTGCTCGCGGCGAGCGTGTTCCACTTCGGCGACCTGACCGTCGGCGACGTCAAGTCCGATCTGCGCGCCGCGGGGATCATCGTCCGCTGACAGCTCAAGATTCAGAGCGAGATGTCTGCGCCTCGCACGGCAACGATGTCTGCGGGCGAGCCGTCGAGGTCCACCCGGGCCTGGTCCAGACGTCCGAAGGCGAACATCGCCAGTTCGACCGGCTCGCCGGTGACCGTCACCGTGGCGCCCCCGCGCTTGGCTGTGCGGTTACGGATCTGCCCGCCGGTCGGCCAGGACATCGTCAGCCCCACCGGGACCGCACGCAGCGTCAGCCGTGAGAGCAGGTGCAGGCGCTGCCAGACCGCCTGCTGGAACGCGATCGGCATGTCCCGCGGCTCCCAGCCCGGCTCGGCGCGCCGGACGTCCTCGTGGTGGACGAGGTACTCGAGCAGATTGGCCTGCTCGCGGACGATCGGCACCGACCACAACCAGGCGACCGGGACCGGTCCGATGACGTCTCGCCAGGACGGGCCACGCTCGAAGAGGTCGACCAGTTGTTGATAGGGCTCGCTGCGGGCCAGGTCGTCGACCACCTGCTCGGCCGTCCGCTTGAACCGCGCCACGGGCAGCCGACCGGCGGCCTCGGCCAGCGACCGCTCGCGCAGCACGAGATGCGCGGTGAGTTGGGCCGTGGTCCAATCACCGCACAGGGTCGCTGAATCGGGGCCGCTGCGGCGTAGAGTGCGGCTGAGTTCGCGCCGCTCCGAGAGAGCGTGATGCTGCATCGGGTGAGCTTATCGAGGCCCGTCGGGCAGGGCGCAGTGTTCCGCGACGAGCAAGGGAGAGCAGTGCACGACGACGACGAGGTCCGCGAGACGCCCGGGGCTGTGGTCGGGGCGGTGTCCATCGGCACCGCGCCGCTGCCGTTCCTGGCCGTGTACGCTGCCCTGTTCATCTTGCATGGCTGGGTCCATCCGGTGCACCCGCCGGACATCACAGACAGCCAAGACGGCGAACTGGTCGCGGGTTTCATCGCCGCGGCCATCTTCATCGCTTTGTCGGTGACGCTGTGGATGTTCCTCAACCGCACGCGCCGTTGGCCGTTCGTTATCGGCCAGCTCGTCGTCGTGGGTACCTCGATCTACTTCCTGATCGACAAGACCAAGGGTGGCGCGGTCGTGTCGGTCCTGGTGCTGCTGGCGTCAATCGTCGCGCTCGTGCTCTCCTTCGCCCCGTCCGCGTGGGAGCACATCGGCCGTG
>JBDTFN010000280.1:0-11375 GCA_039937915.1 Jatrophihabitans sp.
GCAGACACGATCCGCCAGCCGGAACGGACGGGGGACGGAAGCAGCCCACCCGCACACCCGCCGCGAGACACGCGGCCGCTGCCTCGAGCGCGCGGCGGGGGTCCCCGAGGATCGCCGGCACCACGGCGGCGGCCGGTGCCAGGGTGCGCACGCCGAGCGAACGGACGACCGAGGCGAGCCGGGCCGCGTTCGCGCGCACGGCGGCGGGTCGGTCCGGCTCGGCCCGCAGGATCGCCAGGGCGGCCCGCGCCGCGCCCACTGCGGCCGGCGCCAGGCCGGTGTCGAAGATGAACGAGCGCGCGGTGTTCACGAGCAGGTCGATGACCTCGGGGACGGCCAGCACCGCGCCGCCCTGCGAGCCGAGGGACTTCGACAGCACGAGGGTCCGCACGACGTCGGGCTCGTCGGCCAGCCCCGCCGCCTCGACCGCACCGCGTCCGGCCGGGCCGATGACGCCGAGCGCGTGCGCCTCGTCGACGACGAGCAGCGCACCGTGAGCCCGGGCCACCGCGTGCAGTTCGGCCAGGGGCGCGAGGTCACCGTCGACGGAGAACACCGAGTCGGTGACGACAAGTCGGTGCGCGGTGGTGGCCGCGCCGAGCGCCACGTCGAACCCCGCGACGTCCCGGTGGCCGACGACACTCACGGGCGATCCGGACAGCCGGCAGCCGTCGATGAGCGAGGCGTGGTTCCCGGCGTCGGAGACGATCGTGACGTCCGGGCCACCCAGGGCGGTCAGCGCGCCGACGTTGGCCAGGTACCCGGACGAGAAGACCAACGCCGCCGGAGCGCGAACGAAATCGGCCAGGTCCGTCTCGAAGTCGGCGTGCAACTGCGTCGTCCCCGTGACGAGCCGGGAGCCGGTCGAGCCACCGCCCCACTTACGCACAGCGTCGACAGCGCCGGCGATGACTCGCGGATCGCGGGACAGCCCGAGGTAGTCGTTGCTGGCGAGATCCAGGACGCCGTCGTCCGCGGCTCGCGGTCGCAGGATCCGTCGCAGCCCGGCAGCGTCGCGGGCGGCCACGGCGGCGTGGACTCGGCCAAGCGCGTCGCTCATCCCAGCGCTCCTTGTCCGTCCGTCGGGACGACTCGGGGGATCCGGCGATCCCAGCCGCGACGAAACACCTGCACGCCGTCGAGGGTCGCTTCGACCTCGTGATGGGTGACGAAGCACTCTCCCTCAGACCACATCGACGCCTGCACTGCGAGGTCGACTTCCCAGCCGGGTCGCCTCATGCTGATCTGCCAGCGTGAGGCGCAGCGGGCCGAGGACGGGTCGTCCGAGCGGATCGAGTAGCTCTCGCTGACCCGCTCGCGGTACTCCAGGCCGTCGGGAAAGGTCCGGCTGCCGCCGTAGTCGGGGTCGACCGTCAGCCGCCATTCACGGGTCTGCGGGTTGTAGTCCACCGAGCGTTCGGTGCCCGGCGCGGCAGGATGGGTGATGACGGCCAGCGCCTCGGCCTGCTCCGATGGTGCGAATTCGATCGTCGGATCGGCCGGCGCGGCGTCGCGGACCGGGAGGTCGAGCGCGCTTCTCCCCGGCTCGATCGAGATCGCAGCAGCGCGCGGGTACGGGAAGACCCAGGGCCAGTACGCCGTGGACAGGGACAGCCGGATGCGGTGTCCGGGTGCGAACTCGTACCCCATCGCCACCATCGAGACGGTTACGTCGAACTCGCTTCCCGCCGCGACATCGACCGTTCTGTCCATGCCATCGCGATGACGCAGATCCAGCACACCGCGCGTGACGAGGGTGGATGCTCCGTCGGGTGCGACATCGCACAGCCGGACGGCGAGCGAGGCCGGTTCGTCGGCGTGTACGTGAAGCACGGCCGTAGGCACGCCCAGCAGCGCGAACGGTTCGTCCAGCGGGCCGGTGTCGAAGCACACCGAGCGGCCGTCCTCCTCGCGCTGATCCGGCGGCAGGTCGGAGGGATTGCCGATCGGGAAGTACCGTCCGGCGTCGATCCCGCAGTGCTGCGGCGTCGCGATCGGGATCCTGTCGACGCCCACCGCGGCAGAACAGGTCAGGTCGCGCAGCGCCCAGCGGCGGGACCGCACATGAGGCGAGGGCCACGACGGTTCGGCCAACCACCGTCCGGAGCGGATGGCGTAGCGGGTCGCCGGCGCGACGCCGTCCTGCAGGTACACCCGTAGCGCTGGGTCGCTGTCGACTCCGGTGTCTACGCCACGCAGATAGCGATCCCACCAGCGCAGCGTCTCCTGGAGGAATCCGATGGACGGACCCGGCTCCCCGTCGATGTCGGGGTACTGATGCGACCACGGCCCGATGATGCCTTTGACCGGTGCGGACAGGTTTTCCACCAATCGCAACACCGTGCCTCGGTACGGATCAGCCCAGCCACCCACGGCAAGCACCGCAGCGGTGATGGCCGAGTAGTCCTCACTGACGCTGCCGTGCCGCCAATAGTCATCACGTTCCTGATGGGCCAGCCAGGTGTCCAGATAGGGCTCGAGCGCGTCAAGACGTTGCTGCCACATCTCGCGCCAGGCCGGGCCGATCCGTGTCGGGTCCGGCGGCCTCGCGGTGAAGGCCAGCATCGTCGTCGCCCACGCGAGCATGTCGACGCCCAGCACGGCTCCGCCGAAGTAGTGGACGTCGTCGTTGAACCGATCGTCGCTGGAGCACACCGTGACGATCGCCTTGAGCGGCGCGGGGCGCAGCGCCGCGACCTGCAGAGCGTTGAAGCCGCCCCACGAGACGCCGAACATGCCGACGTTGCCGTCGCACCAGTCCTGTTCGGCCAGCCAGCCGATGACCTCGACCGCGTCGGACAGTTCCTGGGCCGAGTACTCGTCGCGCATCACCCCGCCGGAATCGCCGCTGCCCCGCAGGTCCACCCGCACCGAGGCGTATCCGTGGGCCGCGTACCAGGGATGACGTTGCGCGTCACGTGGCGCCGTCCAGTCGCCCTTGCGATAGGGCAGATACTCCAGCAGCGCCGGAACCGGTCCCTCGGTGCGCGGTCGCCAGATCCGCGCCGACAAGCGCACGCCGTCACTCATCGTGATCAGGACGTGGTCGCTGACCTCGACGGCGTAGGTCGCGCCGACGTCGCTCACCGATGCACCGCGGTCATCCGAGCACCTCGCGCACCGACTCCTCGGTGATCTGCAGCAGTTCGTCCAGGTCGGCGTCGGTGATCGCGAGCGGCGGCATGAGGACGACGACGTCCCCGAGTGGGCGGATGATCGCACCGCGACGGCGGGCTGCCCGGCAGACCTCGAATCCCGTGCGTTCGCCGACGGAGCGGACCTCGATGCCGGTCATGGTCCCGACCCGACGGATCTCAGTGACGCCGTCGCAGGAAGCCAGCGCGGCCAGTCCGGCTCCGATGCGCTTCCCCACCACAGCGGCCCGGTCCACCGTCCCTCGCTCGTGCATGAGCGAGAGGTTCGCCAGCGCGGCGGCGCAGCAGATCGGGTTGGCGGTGTAGGTGTGGCCGTGGAAGAAGGTGCGACCACTGGCCGCCGAGCCGAGGAAGGGCGCGTACATGGCCTCGGTCGCGAGCACGGCCGACAGCGGTAGCACTCCGCCGGTGACCCGCTTGCCCAGGACGAGCAGGTCCGGGACGACCCCCGCGTGATCGACGGCGAACCATTTCCCCGTCGCGCCGATCCCGGTGGCGACCTCGTCCACGAGCATCGCCGCGCCGCTGGAATCGCACAGTTCCCGGACCCCGCGCAGGAACGACGGGTCATGGGTGAGCATGCCGCCGGCCGCCTGCACGAGCGGTTCGACGACGATCGCGCAGACGCGGTCACCTTCACCCTCGATGACGGCGCGCATCTCGGCCAGGACCTCGGCTGCGCGTTCGGGCCGACCCTGACCTGGGCCCAGCACTCCGGGTGAGGAGACCAGTCGGGTCTCGATGAGCAGCGGACGGTAAGTGGCGTGGAACAACTCCACCCCACCGAGCGAGACGGCCCCGAGCGTGTCACCGTGATAGCCCTCGGCGCAGTGCAGATAGAGCGGACGATCCTCCCCGCGCTGCGTTGCGGCCTGGTAGGCGATCTTGATGGCCGCCTCGGCGGCCGAGGACCCGTCGCCGGCGAAGAACACCTTCGACATTCCGTCGGGCGCGATGCGCAGCAGTTCCTCGGCCAGCCGAATGCCCGGTTCGTGGGTGAGTCCCAGGAAGGTCGAGTGATCCAACCGCTCGGCCTGGGCGCGGATCGCCTCGTTGATCTCGGGGGTCGCGTGGCCGTGGACGGTCACCCACAGCGAGGAGCAGCCGTCGAGGTAGCGGCGGCCGTCGGTGTCCCAGAGATGGACGCCCTCAGCGCGGTCGATCACCAGCGGCTGGTCGGCCTCCCACTGCGCGTGCTGGGTGAAGGGGTGCCACACCGAGGCCAGGTCGCGCTGTACGAGATCCACGCAAAGGACTGTCCCAGACGAAGTTCAGCGCGCGTCGAAAGGGTTCAGTAGTCACATCGCGACCGCGACCTGTTCGCCGTGCCGAGTGATGAACTGCCGCCCGCGGTCCTTCGGCCTACAGTCGATATGTGACAAGCACAACGAAGCCACCGGCCCTGCGGTTCTTCCTCAGCGAACCCGCACGAGGCGCGCTGCAGCTAGGCGCACTCCCGCTGGCCGCACCCTGGCTGGGCCTGGCGCCACAGGAGGAACCGCACGGCGTCCTCGTTCTCCCGGGTTTTCTGGCCGGCGACCTGAGCACGCAACTACTGCGCCGGTACCTTCGCGGCCTGGGCCACACCGTCTGGGGATGGCGGCTGGGCCGCAACCTCGGCCCGACCTCCGCGATCCTGACCGGCATGCCCCGTGCGGTGGAGTTGCTCGCCGAGCGCACCGCAGCACCGGTATCGATCGTCGGATGGAGTCTCGGCGGCGTCTTCGGCCGTGAGATCGCTCGGCGGCAACCCGAGCTCGTGCGTCAGGTGATCACCCTCGGCAGCCCGTTCGCGTTGGCCGATGCGGTCCAGAGCCGGGTGAACGGCGCATTCCGCAGGCAGGCGGCCAAGCACGTTCCCGACTCGGGCATCACACCAGAGACCGCGCGACCGATCCCGGTCCCGTCCACCGCGATCTACTCCAAGCGCGACGGCGTCGTCCATTGGCACTCCTGCGTCGAGCCCGAGTCCGAGCGGCACCAGAACGTCGAGGTGCGCTGCGCACACCTCGGTTTCGGTGCGGATCCGGCGACCTTCTGGGTCATCGCGGACCGGCTGGCCCAGCGCGCGCCCGGTGCGGTCCAGTTTCAGCCGCCGACGCTGTTGCGCGGGATGTACCCCTCGACGCCGGTCAGTCGCTGACGGCGCGACGACGGCCGCGCGCCGGGAGCTTCTCGACGACCTCGCGGATCAGCGCTCCCAGCCGGAACCGTTCGGGCTGGAGCACGGTGACGCCGGCCCGCAGCAGCGGCGCGGCCGTCACCGGGCCGACTGCGACGCACAGGACGGGCCCGTTCAGGGCAGCGTGGACCGCGAGGCCAAGACCGTTCTCGTCGGCGGTGCGTAGGAAGTTCACGGCCGCTGGCGCACTGGTGAAGGTGAGCGCGTCGACCGCCCCGGTCGCCACCGCCTCGATGAGCCGTTGCAGCGGGACCGGGTCCGCCGGTGGCTCCCAGCGGTAGACGGGCACCTCGATGACCTCGGCGCCGGCCGTTCTCAGGGCCTCGACCAGCTCCCGCAGCGGATCCCCGTGCAACTGGACCGCAACCCGGCGCCCGTCGAGCGGGTAGCCGGCCAGCAGGTGCTCGAGCACCTCGTCACTCGATTCGGATTCCGGGGACCACTGCTCGCGCAGCCCGGCGGCCCGGACCACCCCTCGCACCTTCGGACCGCGCGTCAGGATCGCCGCGCCGCGCAGTGTCATCACGAGCGGTTCGTAGAGCTGCCACGCCCGGGCTGCGTCCAGCCAGCCGCCAAATCCGACGCCTGTCGTCGCTACGACGAAATCGAGCGGGCCGGCCAGACAGTCCTTCGTCGCCTCGAGCAGTTGCGTGTCATCGGCCAGCGGCACGATCCGGATCGCCGGACCGTACATGATGGTGGCCCCGTGGCGTTCCAGCGCGGCGCCGAGTTCTTCGCGGCGGCGCTCTGCGGTGACACCGACGGTGAAGCCGGCGAGTTCTGCGGTCACCATGCGGCCAAACCTACGGCTCCTGGCTACCCGCTGCGCATCGCTGAATCAATACCCGGAGCGACACGCGGGTGTCAGCCCGCCCGTGATGCAGCGTCAGACGCCGTGCGCGCAGCTGGAAATGGGATCCCGTGAGCGAGTGGCCGACGCGTCCGGGCAGACCTACGCGCAGGCGGCGCGGTTCGACGACGGCACCTACATCGTGGAGCACCGGGTACGAGTGGCGCCGCGTCCCGATCTGATCGGGTCATTAATCCTGGTCCAGCATCGGCATCTCGATCCCCGGACTCCGTCCGAGCAGCGCAGCACGCTGGACCGAATCCGTACCCCACCGTTGCCGGATCCCGTCGAGCACCGGATCCAGGGCGCCGACGTCCCTGGCCGCGAACGGCAGTTCGAGTTGGTGGGCGTCGGCGTCCTCGAGGTTGGTGAGCGAGATACCGATAAGGGTCAACCCGTCCGTGTGGATCAGCGGTTGGACCGAGGCGAGCAGTGCTCGAGCGGTGGCCAGGATCGGCGCCGTCTCCCAGGTGGCGCGGAGCACGCTGTGCGAGCGGGTGGCGCGGGTGAAGTCCTCGAAGCGCAGCCGCAGGATCACCGTCCGACAGACCCGGCCGGCCTTGCGCAGCCGCGCACACACGCGATCGACGAGCCCGACGAGAAACTTGTCGATCTCGTCCAGAGGTAGGCGTCGGCGCGAGCCGAGCGCCCGCTGCGCACCGATCGAGCGACGTCTCCTAGCCGTGGTGACGATCCTCGGGTCACGGTTGTTCGCCAGCGCGTGCAGGTGGTGCCCGGCTCCCGGACCCAGCATCGCGACGAGGGACATCTGCTCCAGCGCGGCGACTTCGCCGACGGTGAAGATGCCCCGGTCGCGGAGCTTGGCGGTCGTCACCTTCCCGACACCCCAGAGCTTCTGGACCGGTAGCGGGTGCAGGAACTCCAGTTCGGCACCGATCGGGACGAGTCGCAGGCCGTCGGGTTTGGCCACGCCGCTGGCCACTTTGGCGAGGAACTTCGTCGCGGCGATGCCGACGGTGATCGCCAGACCGACCTCGACCCGCACCCGTGTGCGCAGCGCGACCGCGATCTCGACCGGCGTGCCGGACACCTGGCCCAACCCGCCCACGTCGAGAAACGCCTCGTCGATGGATACGCCCTCCACCAGCGGAGTGACGTCGGCGAAGATCGCGAAGACCTGCCTGCTCGCCTCGACGTAGGCCTCGAAGTGCGGCGCGACCACGATCGCCTGCGGGCAGAGCAGCCGGGCCTCCCGCCCGTTCATGGCCGAGCGCACCCCGAAGGCCTTGGCCTCGTAGCTGGCCGCGAGGACGACCCCGCCGCCGACGATGACCGGTCGGCCGCGCAGCCGCGGCTGGTCCCGCTGCTCGACCGACGCGTAGAACGAGTCGAGGTCGGCGTGCAGGATCATGCTGCAATATTCGTACATAAGTTCTGTTCTGGCAACGGCTAGTGTCCCGCGCCTGAGATTCGTGTGATTAGTCGTCCGAGGCGGGCGAGGATTTGTTCGGCGGACTTGGTCCAGACGAAGGGCCGGGGGTTGTCGTTCCAGGCCTTGACCCAGTTGCGGAGGTCCTTCTCCAAGGCCTGCACCGATCTGTGGTCGCTGCGGCGCAACAGATCGTCGGTGAGGTAGGCGAACCAGCGTTCGACCTGGTTCAGCCACGAGGAGTAGGTCGGGGTGTAGTGGACGTGGAAGCGGGGGTGAGCTGTGAGCCACTTCTTGATGGCGGGGCTTTTGTGGGTGCCGTAGTTGTCGACGACCAGGTGCACGTCGAGGCCGTCGGGGACCTCGGTGTCGATCTTGGTCAGGAACTTCTTGAACTCGATGGTGCGGTGTCGGCGGTGGGTGGAGCTGATGACGGTGCCGTCGGCGGTGTTGAACGCGGCGAACAAGGTGGTGGTGCCATGCCGGACGTAATCATGGGTCCGCTTCTCCGGCATACCCGGCATCATCGGGAACGCCGGCTGGGAGCGGGCCAGCGCCTGCACTTGTGACTTCTCGTCCACGCACAACACGACGGCACCTTCTGGGGGGTTCAGATACAACCCGACGACGTCGAACACCTTGTCCACGAACAGCGGGTCGTTGGACAGTTTGAACCCGTCGGCGCGGTGCGGTTTGAGCTCGAACGCCTCCCAGATCCGCCCGATGCTGGACTTGGACAGACCACTGCGCTGCGCCATCTTCGCCCGCGACCAGTGCGTCGCATTCGCCGGCGTTGACTCCAGCGTCGCGATGACCACGTCCTCGACCTGGTCGGCGGTGATCGACGGCGGACGGCCCGGGCGGGGGTCATCAGACAAGCCATCGACGCGGAACTCCACGAACCGTCGACGCCACTTGCCGACCGTGGCCTGGGTGACGTTCTCCCTCGCGGCGACCTGCTTATTGTCCAACCCCTGCGCGCACCCCAACACGATCCGCGACCGCAGCGCCACCGCCTGCGCCGAAGACCGCCGACGAGCCCACGACCGTAACTGATCACGCTCGGAATCGGTCAACTCCAACACGGCCTTGGGCCGACCAGAACGAGACATAACCCATTCTACGACTTACAGCGCGAACTTCCGGTGCACGACACTAGCCGCCCGAGACGTACGCGGCCTCGATGTGCTTGCGCAGCGCTGCGTCGCTATGGCGCACCGAAAGGGCGACGATCGGCTCCATCACCCGGCCCAGTGCGCGCCCGGCCAGACCCCCGGGCAACTCGTAGCTGAACGTGACCTGCAGCTTGGTGCGCGTCGGGCCCGCGGCGGTGAACCGCCAGGTCGAGGAGTTCTTGAAACCTTTGATCGAGGTGAGCTCAATGTGTACGTCCAGTTCCCAGGCCGTCACCTCGACCACTGACTTCAGCTTCACCGGCCGGACCTCGAAAATGCCTTCGTAGACGGCGCCGAGTCCGTGGTCATTCGCTGGATCCACTGCGTGAAACTTCGAGATCCCGAACATCCAGTCCGGGACGTTGCTGGTGTCGTCGATGTAGGCGAAAGCGACCGACAACGGCGCCTCGGCGAACCCCTCGTGATGAATATCGACCATGAGAATCTAGCCGTCGGATCCATCGGAGCGGAACCGCGGTGATCCGAGCACGCGGGTGACCGCGATCTCGATCACCACGCGGGCCGGATTCTCCTTCGGCGTCCGGTAGCGAGCGGCGTAGCGCTGCTCGGCCTCGGCAACGCGCGCACGTTCGCTGACGACGGTGCCGGTCCCCTCCACGGTGAGCCAACGCCCACCGTCAACCTGACACAACGCCAGCGGGCCACCCCGAGCGGCATGCCGCGCCTTCTGGCTCGTTCCGGTGCAGATCACCCGGGCGATCCCCCGCTCGGCGTCCCAGGTGAACCCGACCGGAACCACATGCGGGCTGCCGTCCAGTCGCAGCGTCGTCAGCGTGGCCAGGTGGCGTGCAGTGACGAACTCGAGCCCTTCGGCGCTGAGCTCCACGACGGCAGCCACTCAGGCGCTCTGACGGCTGGCGTAGTGGCTCAACCGCGGCGCGACGCGATCCGCCGACGAAATGCTCGCGTCAGAGTTCATGCCCGATCGACCTCTCTCAGCGCGGCGCGCCCGATGCCGCCCACGCACCATCGTGACCCTCGAAGTTGCTGCCTGCCCAGAATCGGCCGGCACTTGACGCAGGCTATCCGGTGAAACGAGACCGGGCGGGCCTGCGCTACGCAGGCCCGCCCGGCTCTTACTCCTATTGCGAACTACCGCGTGTGATTCCCGCGCAGTCGGTAGCTGACGAAGCCACCGCCGGCCAAGGTCAGACCGAGCAGCAGGACGATCAGCGGAAGCGCCGGACCGTGGCCCCCACTACCAGCAGCACCAGCCGGCACGCCGGTCGGGATGTTGGTCGACGGCGCCGTGGTGGTCGGCGGAGTCGTCGTCGGCGGGGCGGTCGTGGGCGCAGCCGTCGACGAGCTCGGACCGGCGGCAGCGTTACCCAACGCGACGTTCAGCACGCCGTTACTCGGAGCCGGCAGGCCGGGCACACCCGGAAGCTGACCGAGACCCGGGATGCCGGGCGGAAGGGCCGGCGCCCCTTCAGGCAGCCCAGGCGCCTTGCCAGCAGCGCCGAGGCCGGCACCGCCGAGGACCTGAATCTCGATGGCCCGAACCAGGGTCTGGTTCTTCACCACCGGGGTGTTCTGCGACGGGGTCGCCTTGAGGTTGGTCGCGAACGGATAGGTCGTGTCGTGCGGCTGGATGCCGGGGCCGGACTGGACGTTCAGCCCGATGTCGACCACCTTCTTCAGCGCGTTGGCAAGCTGGCCCAGCGGACCGGTTGAGGCGGCGGAGAACTGAGTGGACAGACCGTCGAGCGCTCCGGTCAGCGTCGTCTTGCCGGTGTCGATCAACCCGAGCACGGTGGAGGTAAGCACGGTCGCAGGACCGAGCAGATCGGTGCACGCCTTGAACTGGTTCTCCAGCGGAGTGGTGATGCTGGTGACCAGGTTGGTCAGGCCGGTGGACAGAATCTTCGGAAGGTTCGTGATCAGGAAGCTGATCAGGTCGAAGTTCGACGTGGTCAGCTTGAGGATGTCCTTGCCGAGCAGGGTCTTGACGAGCTTGCCGAGGTCGACGGTGATCGTCGCCGTGTTGACGTCTACGACGACGCCGCCACCTGCGAGGGAGATGTTTGCGACCGTCGGGGCGGTCAGCGCGCACGTCGTTGATCCCGAGGGCAGCGCCGCAGTCAGGGCGCCGAGGCCGGGGATCGCGCTGAGCGCGTCGGCGAGCACTGACGGGTTCAGCAACGTCTTGAGCTGGGTGAGCAGGGCGCCCAGTGCGGGCGAGCCGATCGCGAGCTGGACGTGCGCGATGCCGGACGACGGGGTGACGACCTTGCCGCCGGCCTGGGTACCGACCTGCGAGTACACCGCACCGAGGGTGGCCTGCACGCCGCCGAGCGTCGCGATGCCGCCGGTGCCGCCGGTGGGCAGACCCGGGATGGACGGGAGGCCGGGCACGGCGGGCAGGCCCGGAATCGAAGTGGAGCCGAGCAGACCAGAGCTGAGGTTCACCGTGGCGAACGAGGGGGCGCCGCTGCTGTCGTTGCCGATGTTCACGCCGCCATCGTTGTCGACCGCGCCGGAAGCACCGAGTGACTTGCCGTTGAGGTTCGCTGACGCCACCTGGTTCGCGACCCCGGCGTCTATCGCCGGCGCGGTCGGGAGGCTGATGACCTTGGTGAGAGGCAGGTTCAGCGAGTTGAGC
>JBDTFN010000281.1:0-18563 GCA_039937915.1 Jatrophihabitans sp.
CGCGCCGACCCCGATGCCATCGACCGTCTGCTCGACGCCGACGACCTGCGCCGCGCCGCCATCTCCCGGGCCGATTCGCTGCGCGCCGAACAGAAGACCATCAGCCGCGCGATCGCACAGGCCGCACCCGAGGACCGGCACGCCGTGCAGGCGCGCGCCAGGGCACGCAAGGAGGCCGTGCGGGCCGCCGAGACCGACCAGAACTCCGCCGACGACGCGCTGCGCCTCGCCCAGTTCGCGATCGCCAACCTCGTCGAGGACGGCGTCCCACCCGGTGGTGAGGACGACTTCGTGACCCTCGAGGTCGTCGGCGACGTCCCGCAGATCGAGAACCCCAAGGACCACCTCGAGATCGGTGCAGGCCTCAAGGCCATCGACATGGAGCGCGGGGCGAAGGTCAGCGGCGCCCGCTTCTACTTCCTCACCGGCGTCGGCGCGCAACTGGAATTCGCGCTCATCAACCTCGCCATGGCCCAGGCGAGCGCCGCGGGCTTCACGCCCGTCATCGCCCCCGCACTGGTCAAACCCGAGATCATGGAGGGCACCGGTTTCCTGGGCGCGCACGCCGCCGAGGTCTACCACCTGGACAAGGACGACGACCTCTACCTCGTCGGGACCTCCGAGGTTGCGCTGGCCGGCTACCACTCGAACGAGATCCTCGCTGAGCTCCCGTTGCGCTACGCCGGTTTCTCCTCCTGCTTCCGACGCGAAGCAGGGTCCTACGGCAAGGACACGAAAGGAATCATTCGCGTCCACTGGTTCGACAAGGTCGAGATGTTCTCCTACGTGCGGGCTGATGAGGCGCGCGAGGAACATCAGCGTCTGCTGGCCTGGGAACGCGAGTTCATCGACAGCCTCGAACTGACCTACCGCGTCATCGACGTCGCCGCCGGCGATCTCGGCTCCAGCGCCGCGCGCAAGTTCGACATCGAGGCCTGGTTCCCATCTCAGGGGGCGTACCGGGAGCTGACGTCGACGTCGAACTGCACGACCTTCCAGGCTCGTCGGCTCAACATCCGCACCAAGGGTGCGAAGGGGAACGAGCCCGTCGCCACGCTGAACGGAACGCTGTGCGCGGCCGCCCGCACGATCGCCTGCCTGCTCGATCACCATCAGCAGCCCGACGGCTCGGTATACGTCCCGGCCGCGCTCCGCCCCTACCTCGGTGGACGCGAAGTGCTGACGCCCACGTGACGACGAGAATGGTCGCGACCGACATCGACGGGACGCTGCTCGACAGCTCGGGCCGGGTGTCCCCGCGCACCCGAGCGGCCTTGCGGGCGGCCGAGGCATCCGGACTCGTCGTCGCGTTCGTGACCGGACGCCCGCCCCGTTGGCTGGACGACCTGATCGAGCAGACCGGACATCTCGGGGTGGCCGTGAGCGCGAACGGAGCGGTGCTCTACGACCTGTCCGACGAGACCCTGATCACCACGCACACGCTCGAACCCGCGCTGATGCTGGCCGTGGCCGAGGCGCTGCGTAGCGAGTTCCGCGACGTCGCGTTCGCGGTGGAGTTCGGCCTGGATTTCGCTGCTGAACCCGGCTACGTCCACGACTGGGCAGTCAATCCCCTTTTCGACCGACGCGGTGCCGCCATCCCGCCACCTCGCATCGGTCCGCTGGACGAGATCACCGACGCCCCGGCGGTGAAACTGCTCGCCAAGGACCGCGACGTCGACCCGGACACCTTTTTGGCCGCGGCCACCGCGCTCATCGGCGACCGCGCCACCATCACCCACTCGTCCTCGTTCGGGCTGCTCGAACTGTCCGCGCCGGGGATCACCAAGGCCACCGGGCTCGCCGATCTCGCGCGGCGCCACGGCGTGGGTCAACACGAGGTCGTCGCCATCGGCGATATGCCCAACGACATCCCGATGCTGCAGTGGGCCGGGCGGTCCATCGCGGTCGCCAACGCCCATCCGTCGGTCAAGGACGCTGCAGGCGAGGTGACGATCAGCAACGACGAGGATGCCGTCGCGGTGCTCATCGAGTCGCTGCTCTGAGCGCCCAGTCGCTGCTGCCCGTCGAACCGCCGCTTTGACCGTTGAGTGGTCCGTTCTCGCTTGAGTGGTCAGAAATTTCGGACCACTCACGCCCAGGTCGGACCACTCAACCTACGGGGCCGGCGCGAATCAACGCGCGCGGCGAGAGGGGTCACCCAGTCGGCGGATTTATGGCCGAGCGCTGCATCTTGCCGCTGGTCGTTTTGGGCAATTCGTCGACGAACCAGAGCCGGCGCGGGTATTTGTACGGTGCGGTCTCGGCCCGGACGTAAGCCTGCATCTGGGCCACGAGATCCTCCGACGCCTCGAATCCGTCCCGCAGGACCACGGCCGCTCCCACCACCGAGCCTCGTGACGCGTCCGGGACGCCGAGTACCGCGCACTCGCGTACGCCCGGGTGGCCCATCAGCGTCGACTCGACCTCGGCGGGTCCGATCCGGTACCCCGCGGAGATGATCACGTCGTCGGCGCGCGAGAGGAAGAACAGCCAGCCGTCCTCGTCCTGACGCACGGTGTCGCCGGTGCGCCACTGGCCGGCCGCGACCGGCGAGCCGTCGTAACCGAGGAAGAACGCGGGCAGGGTGGATGGGTCGATCGTCAACTCACCGTCGACGATCGCCACCGACACCCCGGGCAGCGGGCGTCCCATCGATCCGGGCGGCGCTGTCTCACCGGGACGCACCCCGGTCACCTGCCCGGTCTCGGTCTGGCCGTACCCATCGGCGATCTCGAGTCCGGTCTGCGTCCGCCAGGCCTCGAAAGCGGGCACGCCCATCGCCTCACCGGCGGTGACGGCCCGGCGCAGCGAGGGCAGCTCGGCGATGGGGCCGTGTGCGGCGATCAGCCGGTACTCCGTGGGTGCCATGCACAACACGTCCACCGCCTCCGCACGGATCGTCGCCAGCCGCCCGGGCGCGTCGAAGCGCCGGTCCTCCAGCAGCGCCGCAGCCCCGCACCACCACGGCGCAATGAAAGAGTTGCGGGCCGACTTCGACCAGCCCGGGGCAGCCGTCGACCACACCAGCTCGCCCGGGCGCGCGGCGAGCCACTCGCGTGACTGCAGCTGCTGCCCCCAGACGTAGCGCTGCCCGTGCGTGACGAGCTTCGGCTCCCCGCTCGTCCCCGATGTGAACAGCACGAACGACGGATCGAGGTCGGCCAGCTCGACGTAGGGCGGCGGCTCGTACTCGGTCAGCAGCGAGGCGTCGGGCACGATCAGCACCGGGCAGGTCGGGTCGGCCGCGGTCAGTTCGGTTGAGTTTCGTTCGTCGCACACGGCCAGCGCCGGACGAGCGCGGCGTAGCCGCAACGCGATGTCCTTGGCCCGCAACTGTTCGCTGCACGGCAACGTCGCCGCGCCCAGGCGCAGGCAGGCCAACACGGTGAGGACGTACTCGATCCGGTTGCCGACGAGCGTCAGCACCACCGACCCGCGGCCGACACCGTGTCCGGCGAAGGCGCCGGCCAGCGAGCCGGAGGCGCTCAGCAGTTCGCCGAAGCTCCATTCCCGTCGGTGCCCGTCGGCTGCGACGGTGACCACAGCCCGCTCGTCGGCCGGGCGTCGGGCCACGAAGTCCCGGACGTAGTTCAGCCCGCTTTGGTCATCATGTTCGTCGTGATGAACTGCGCCGTCGCCAGGTACTGGGGCATCGGGTCCGGGACGGGTCCGGCCGGCGTGGGCTGCATGGCCGGCGCCTGCACTTGGAGTTTGACCGTGAACGTCGTCCCCTTGAGCAGGATCGCCTTCCCGTTCTTGGTCTGCATCGTCTTGTTCGTCGGCAGGATCTGCACCGTCGCCTGCACCATCCCCGGTGTCACGAACGGCGGCGACAGGTAGGGCATCGGCGCCTTGAGGGACGGCGGCGTCTCGTCGCCCTCCAGACACGCGGCCATCGTGGCCACCATCAGCGACGTGCTCGTGCCCACCAACGGGATAGGCGGGATCAGCATCGGCACGACGCAGGGTGGCGGCACGGTCACCTGGATCATGTCGCCGGTCTTGATGATGTAGTCGTCCATCGCCCGGATCGTAGGCCCGTCTCGGCCCGGCGAACGGGGCCGTCATCTACCTCTGCCCCTACAGGTACTGGCCGCGGCCAGTGCCGTCGTCCTCGGGTTCGCCCGGTCCGGCCGGGGAACCAGGGGTCAGCCGCACGCCGGGCGGCATGATCATCTGTCCGCCCGGACCGACGATGACGTGCTGCCCTTCGCCGCCCCCGGCGGGCAGAGCGCGGCGGCGCATCTCCTCCAACTGAGCGCGGGCCACCGCCTGCTGAGCGAATACGGCGGTCTGGATGCCGTGGAACAAGCCCTCGAGCCAGCCGACGAGCTGCGCCTGCGCGATGCGGAGTTCGGCCTCGGACGGGATCTCACCGCCGAAGGGCAGGCTCAGCCGGTGCAGTTCGGCCTGCAGATCCGCAGACAGCCCGGTCGCGAGTTCCTGAATGGACGACTCGTGGATCTCGCGCAGCCGCTTACGGCCGGCCTCGTCGAGCGGCGCCTGGCGGACCTCCTCGAGAAGCTGTTTGATCATCGTCCCGATGCGCATCACCTTGGCCGGTTGCTCCACCTGACCGGTGATGTCGTCTATGTCGTTTCGGTTCTCGTCCTCGTCGTTCTGATCGTTCTCGGGGACGACGAGCTCCGTCGATTCGACGTCGGCCCGCTCGGTGGAGCTGTCAACCGGCGGCGATGCGGGGTCCTGGTTCGTGTCACTCACCCGACCAGTCTGCCCGGACGCCGACCACGCAACACACCACGGGTGGGCAGACCAGCGACGTGAGGACGAAGACGTGGAGGTGACAGGCGTCGACGCGATAACCCCCTACCGGACCTTGAGCAGCACCTTGCCGATGTGCTCGCTGGAGTCCAGGACGCGGTGTGCCTCTGCGGCGTCGTCCAGGCTCAGGACACGATCCACGATCGGACGCACCTCGCCAGCCTCGATCATCGGCCAGACCGCGTTCTGCGTCTCGCCGACGATGGCCGCCTTCTCCGCGGCCGGGCGACCACGCAGGCCCGCGGCATGCACGGTGGCGCGCTTGGTCAGCAGCTGCCCCAGGTTGAGCTCGCCGGTCGCACCGCCCTGCATGCCGAGCACGATCAGCCGTCCGCCGGTGGCGAGCGAGGCGAGGTTGCGGGGCAGGTAGGACGCCCCCATGTTGTCCAGGATGACGTCCACGCCGCCCTTGTCGGTGTGCTCGGCAATGACGTTCTCGAAGGTCTGTTCGCGGTAGTTGATCGCGACGTCGGCCCCGAGGTCCCGGCAGAAGTCGAGTTTGCGCTGCGTCCCAGCGGTGGCGTAGACCTCGGCTCCTCGCCCGTGCGCGAGCTGAATGGCCATCGTCCCGATGCCACTGGACCCGCCGTGGACGAGAAACCGCTCGCCGGGCTGCAGCCGTCCGGCGTTCGTCCCGAAGACCATGGACCACACCGTGCAGGTGACCTCGGGCAAAGCGGCCGCGTGCAGCAGGTCGACTCCCGCCGGGACCGGCATGAGCTGGCCCATCGGCACCGCGACCTTCTCCGCGTACCCGCCGCCGGCGAGCAGCGCGCAGACCCGGTCGCCGACGCTCCACCCGGCGACCGATTCGCCGATCGCCGAGATGACGCCCGAGCACTCCATCCCGAGGATGTCCGATGCGCCCGGCGGCGGCGGGTAATTGCCCTGCCGCTGCAACAGGTCGGCCCGGTTGATCGCAGTGGCGGTGACGTCGATGATGACCTCGTCCGCCCTGGGCGTGGGATCCGGGACCTCCTGAACCTGCAGGACTTCTGGGGCTCCGGGCTCGGTGATGACGACAGCTCGCATGCCTCCGACCGTAGTCGCTGGGGTAGTCGTCTGAGATCCCAGACAGCCTCGATCGAGCCGTGGCCCTACGCACCCCGACCGCGAGACAGTGTGCCGATGCAGCGCATCGTGGTCGGGACCGGTCCGCTGTCCGAGGCCGAGGTCATCGCCGTCGCGCGCGACGGTCACGGCGTCGAGCTCACCGCCGAGGCGACACAGGCGATTGCGGCGAGCCGAGGGGTCGTCGAAGCATTGGCCGACGACGTCGAACCGCACTACGGCATCTCGACCGGCTTCGGCGCGCTGGCCACCAAACACATCCCGACCGAGCAGCGTGCCCTGCTGCAGCGATCGCTCATCCGCTCGCACGCCGCGGGTAGCGGCCCGGAGGTGGAGCGCGAGGTCGTCCGTGCACTGATGCTGCTGCGGCTATCGACGCTGGCCACCGGCCGCACCGGGGTCCGGCCGCAGACCGCCGCCGCGCTGGCCGCGCTGCTTGATGTCGGCATCACGCCGGTGGTCTACGAGTACGGCTCCCTCGGCTGTTCGGGCGACCTCGCTCCGCTCGCGCACGTCGCACTGGCCCTGATCGGCGAAGGAACCGTCCGCGACGCAGCGGGCGAGCTACGCCCAGCGGCCGAGGCGCTGGCGGCGGCGGGCATTGAAACGCTGGTCCTGGCCGAGAAGGAGGGCCTGGCCCTCATCAACGGCACCGACGGCATGCTCGGGCAACTGCTGCTGGCCTGCCACGACCTCGATCTGCTGCTGCGCACCGCCGACGTCACGGCGGCGATGAGCGTCGAGGCACTGCTCGGCACGTCGCGCGTCTTCGCCGCCGACCTGCAGGCGTTGCGTCCCCAACCGGGTCAGGCGCGCGCTGCGGCCAACATGCGGGCGCTGCTCGCGGACTCACCGATCGTCGCCTCGCACGCCGGGTCGGACTGCGTCTACGTCCAGGACGCGTACTCGATGCGGTGCGCCCCGCAGGTGGCCGGCGCCGCCCGCGACACCGTGGCCCACGCCCGCCAGGTGGCCGGCTACGAACTCGCCTCCGCCGTTGACAACCCGGTCGTCACCCTGGACGGCCGCGTCGAGTCCAACGGCAACTTTCACGGCGCGCCGGTGGCCTATGTCCTGGACTTCCTGGCCATCCCGGCCGCGGACGTCGCCTCGATGAGCGAACGCCGCACCGACCGGATGCTGGACGTCGCCCGCTCCCGCGGGCTGCCGCCGTTCCTCGCCGATGATCCCGGCGTGGACTCCGGGCACATGATCGCCCAGTACACCCAGGCCGCCATGGTGTCAGAACTCAAGCGGCTGGCCATGCCGGCGAGCGTGGACTCGATCCCGTCCAGCGCGATGCAGGAGGACCACGTCTCGATGGGGTGGTCGGCCGCGCGAAAACTGCGCCGGTCGGTGGACGCGCTCACCCGGGTGCTGGCGATCGAACTGCTCACCGCCGCGCGGGCGCTGGACCTGCGGGCCCCGCTACGACCCGGACCAGCGACCGGCGCCGTCGTCGCAGCATTGCGCGAGTCCGTCCCTGGCCCCGGACCGGACCGCTACCTGGCGCCGGAGATCGAGTCTGCCGTGTCCTTCGTGCGCTCCGGTGCGGCCGTGGCCGCCGCCGACTCGGCACTCCCGCGTCCGCTGGACTGATCCCCAGGCGCACCAGAGCGACGCACCTGCCAGCAGGTGATGAGCTCCGCTATGCACATGGGACGGCGGCACACATCAGGCCAGCACCCGGCACAAGAACTCGACCTGCTCGGTGCAGGACTTCTCGAAGATCTCGCCGACATAGATGTCGAAGTGTCCGCACGGGAACGAGAGCACCTCGGCCTTCGGCGCGCGGCGGGCCACCTCGCGTACGGACTTCACCGGCGCGATGTTGTCGGCCTCGGCAATGACGACGAACATCGGGCAGCTCACCTTGGCCGCCGAGCGGACCGGCCGGTTCTGCGCGATGCGCAGGATTCCGCGCGCACACATTTCGTTGACGAACGTCGGCCCCATGATGTGCTGATAGCCCACCAGCGCACCCGGTGCAGAGATCACGGCGTTGGACGACTCGTCGCCGACGATCGGCACCATGAGCGGCTCCTGCTTGCGGGCCCGGCGAGCCAGGTCGGTCAGCCCGGCCCTGGTCAGTGCGGCGGTCTTACCGGTGCCTCCGGACTCCTGCACGCTGAACAATGCGGCCACCCCGTCCATGGCCGCGCCCTGGCTGATGACCGCCGCGATCCGCTGGTCCTGGGCGGCGACGACAACCACATGCCCGCCGGAGTACGAGCTACCCCACAACGCGATCCGTGCCGCGTCGACGCCCTTGCGGGCTCGGGCGAAGGCGACGGCCGCGTGGTAGTCCTGCCGGTGCTTGCGATGGTCGACGTCCTGGCGCGGTGTTCCCTCCGACGTCCCGAAACCGCGGTAGTCGAAGACGAGGACGTCGGCCCCGGCCGCGGCGAACCGTTCGGCGAACGGGAGCAGGCCGGCATCGCGCGTCGCCCCGAAGCCGTGAGCCATGACGACACACGGACGTCCCCGGGTCGTCGTCAGGTCGTCGTTGAGGGCACGCAGGTACCAGGCCTCGCACCGAGTTCCATGGCTGTCGAAGCTGACGGTCTCCACTGCTCTCCCTCTCCGGCGGACGTGTCGTAACTGATTCGTTACAACCTGCCTCGGCGGTTCCCCTCACGCAAGTGTCGGGCGACCGCGGGCAGCAGAACCCGATCGATCGGGAGCCAGGGGACGCTGTCCACCTCATCGACGCCGAGCCAGCGCAGCTCGTCGTGGTCCTCCAGCGGGTTCGGTTCCCCTGACGTCAGCGTCGCGGCGAACAGCACCAGGCGGATGCCCCCGCCGGACGTCTGCGCCAGTTCGGTGCCGACCCGTATCTGAACCCCGAGTTCCTCCCGGCACTCGCGCGCGAGCGCGAACGCTTCGTCCTCGCCGACCTCGACCTTCCCGCCGGGAAACTCCCAGCCACCGGCCAGACGGTGCGGCGCACTGCGCCTGGCGGCGAGCACCCGAGCGTCCCGCACCAGTGCCGCTGCTACCACGTGGATCGACCGGCCGTCACTCACGGCGCTCTCGAGCCCCGGGCCTGCTCCTGCTCCCGCAGTGCATCCAGGTCACTGAGGCGGTCCAGCCCGCGCATCGGCTGGGCGATCCGGTGGTTACCGGCCAACGTCTCCCGGTTGCGGTCCAGGAAGGACCAGTACCCGGCGGTGAACGGGCAGGCGTTCTCGCCCACCCGCACCGTGGGGTCGTAGCGGCAGCCGCCGCAGTAGTCACTCATTCGGTGGATGTACGCGCCGCCGCCGGCATACGGCTTGGTCGCCATCACCCCGCCGTCGGCGTACTGCGACATGCCGACCACGTTCGGGACCATCACCCAGTCATAACCATCGATGAAGGCCCGATGGAACCAGTCGGTGACCTGGGACGGCCGCCAGCCCCGCTGCATCGCGTAGTTCCCGAGCACCATCAGCCGCGGGATGTGATGCACCCAGGCATTGCGCGAGACGTTGTGCAAGGTATCGGACAGGCAGGCCGCGTCGACGTTTTCGTGCTCCAGTTCGGCGAACCATTTCGGCACCGGCGTCGAGGCGTCGAGGTGGTTGCGGCTGCGGTAGGAGCGTGGTTGCTGCCAGTACAGGTGCCAGACGAAATCACGCCAGCCCAGGATCTGCCGGACGAACCCCTCGGCCGAGGCGATGGGTGCGTCCCCGGCCCGGTAGGCGTCCTCGGCCCGGCGCACAACCTCCAGCGGGTCGAGCAACCCGAGGTTCAGCGGCGCCGAGAGCAGGGAGTGCGCCATCCAGGGATCGTGGGACAGCATCGCGTCCTCATGGGCGCCGAACTCGGGCAGCCGGTGGGCAACGAAGTCGCGCACAACGTGCAGTGCCTCGGTCCGGGTGGCGGCGAAGCGACGTGGGCCGTCGGCCCCGATGAACGACACGTCCCCCGAACGCTCCCAGCGGTCCAGGTCCCTGCGGACCTCGTCGTCGATCTCGTCCTCGACCGGCCACCACGGCTCGTCGACCCCGAGCGTCGGCTGCTTGGGCGGCGGCTCGCGGTTGTCGTGATCGAAGTTCCACCGACCGCCGGCCGGGTCGACGCCGTCCATGAGCACGTCGTGTCGGCGCCGGGCGTCGCGGTAGAAGTCCTCGAGCAGCATTCGCCGCCCGCCCCGCCCCGCGGCCCACGACGCGAAGTCGGCGTGCGAGGTGATGAAACCGCGGGCGTCGAGCACGTCGACCTCGAGGGTCCGCACGAGATCCAGCGCTGCGTGCGAGCTCGGATGGCAGACCGAGAGCGAGTCCCGCGTGTCCCGGACGACCTCGCCGTACGTGTCCGCCCGGACGTAGCGGCATTGATCCCCCAGCTCGGCCGCGCGGTGTCGCATCGCCGAGAGCACCAGGTGGGCCTTCTGCCGGTGGAACCGGCGTCGCGCGAACACCCTGGTGGACTCGATCATCAGCACCGGTTGGTCGGTGGAATCCAGGAAATGTCGGCCCAGCTGGTCACCGAAGAGCCATCGTCGCGAGGTCACGCCGCTTTCCTACCCGTGCGGGTCGACATCGAACGCGACGGTCAGGCCGTCGACAGCACCGCCGCACCGAACCACTTCGCCGCCGCGAGCGCGAGCATGAGTTCGAGCGGGTCGGTGTCGATGGGTCGGCCTCGGATCGCGATCGCCTGATCGACCCGGTAACGGACGGTGTTGCGGTGCACCATCAGCCGCTCGGCCGCCGGGCCGGGCGTCCGGTTGCACTCCAGAAATACCAGCAGCGTCTCCCGCAGGCCGCGCGTCCGTTCGTCATCGGCCGCAAGCGGTCCCAAGGCCCGTTCGACGAACTCGCGCACCGCGGGCGGGTCCTCACGCAGCAACGCCACTGCTTCGACCTCGCGGTAGTTCGTCACGGTCGGGCTCTGCTCCTCGTGCCCGCGGGCGACCCGCTTCGTCCGTGCCGCGACGACGCTGCTCTGCCGGAATCCGGACAGGCCCCTTGACGGCACGCCGATCGACAACCGGATCTGCACCCGCGTACGGCGGAGCGCCCTGCGGACGGCGTCGGGATCCGGCTCGCGATCCGTCGCGAACCAGGCCTGCGCGGTGTTCCCGCCGGTCAGCACACACAGGCGCGGCGGGTTGCCGACCGCGGTCGCGACGATCCGCACGCACTCGTCGACGACGGAGTCCACGGAACCGCCCGGAGCATCGATGCACCACATCTCGACCGCGAAGTGCGGGCCCCGCAAGGGATAGCCGAGCGCGGCCTCTGCCCGCTCGACGTCGATGTGACCGTCGGTCATCAGCCGCGCGATCCACTGCTGCCGAAGGCCTCCCGGCGTGTCGCTGATCCGTACCAATTCCGCGCTGTACGCCGTCTGCACGATCTCGCAGAGCTGGTCGATGGACTCGGCGACCCTGGCGACGAGATCCCGAACGGTATCGAGGTTGGCGACGTCCATTTCCCCGGCGACGTCCAGGCACATCTGCGTGAACATCATCTGACCGAAGCGATAGGCGCGCAGCAGCGGCGGCAGCGAGACGTTCGCCCGAGCCAGCCGAACGGCGTACTCGATAGCTCCGGGCGGGGTGGTCACCCGCCGAGGATCCACGTCGTCGCGAAGCATCTCGATGAGCGCCACTGTGTTCTCGGCAATGCTGGCGACCAGCCAAAAGGCCAACTCGTCGTCGTGTTTGAGATCCCCGATCTCGACCCGCGTGACCGAGACCAGTTGATCGACGAACTGTTGCTTGCGTGCGTCCAGTTCGTTGGCAATGGCCTGAATGAGGTCGTGGTCCGGCAGGGTGACCGCGGTTCTTTGGATTGTCACGGTGCCCCCGTCCTCGACTGGGTACCAATGGTTGACCTCGGGAGCCGAAAACGCCACCACCGTCGCGGCGTAGGAATGCGTCAGCACGGGGCTAACCGCCACAAAAACCCACAAATAACGAAAGCAGCGCGCGAACGACAGGGGGGAATGTCGTCCGGGCACTGCCTTCGCCACGCGCGATGGGCGAGCGGAGCGGGGGGAGCCGCTCGACCGGTGCGTACGCGTGAACCGCGTGAGTTCCACGATATTCACCGGCTCGGCTGCACACCATGTTCGGAGAAACGGAATCGGACCGTACGTCTGTGCAGTCCGCACAATCGGGGCCTGGTGGGGCTGCGCGCGGACCGACGCACGTGGTGGGATGACGGCATGTTCCTCGCGACGACCGAGCCGGCCAATGACCTGCTGCAGCGCGAACCGCTGGCCCTGCTCGTAGGGATGCTGCTGGACCAGCAGATCCCGATGGAGAAGGCTTTCACCTCGCCGCAGGTTCTGCGCGAACGTCTCGGTGGGGTGCTCGACGCCCGCGTCATGGCCGACTACGACCCCGAGAAGTTCGAGGCGATCTTCCGCGAGACGCCCGCCCTGCACCGCTTCCCGGCCGCGATGGCCACCCGCGTGCAGGCCCTGGCCCGGGTGCTCGTGGATGAGTACGACGGGCGCGCCGAGGCGGTGTGGGAGGACGTGCCGTCCGGCAAGGCCCTGGTCGCGCGCATCCAGACCCTGCCGGGGTTCGGCGCGCAGAAAGCGAAGATCTTCACGGCCCTGCTCGGCAAGCAGGCCGGGATACGTCCGCGCGGTTGGCGGGCGGCGGCCGGCGACTACGGGACCGAGGGTGCGCTGAGATCGGTGGCCGACGTGGTCGACGCCTCCTCGCTCAAGGCGGTCCGGGCCTTCAAGAAGGAGCAGAAGGCGGCCGCGAAGGCCGCGGGCGAGCAATAGGAATAGCGAAGGCCGCGGCCGAGCGGTGACCGCTCAGGTGGGGGTGAAGGCCGCCGCCCGCATCGTCTCCACCTCGGCGCCGAGCCGGTCGACCTGATCGTCGTCCACCGTGGCGCCGCAGACCCGCAGCCAGTTCGCGAGCATCCGGTGGCCGCCCTGGGTCAGCACCGACTCGGGGTGGAACTGCACCCCGTCGATGGGCAAAGACACGTGCCGCAGGGCCATGACGACCCCGGACGGTGTCCGGCCGGTGACCACGATCTCCGGCGGTAGGGCGTCCTCGGCGACGACCAGCGAGTGGTAGCGGGTGGCGGTGAACGGCACCGGCAGCCCGGCCAGCACCCCGGTGCCGTCATGGACGACGTCGCTGGTCTTGCCGTGCAACAGTTCGGGCGCGCGTACCACCGGGGCGCCGAACACGGCCCCGATCGCCTGGTGCCCGAGGCACACCCCGAACAACGGCAGCGCGCGCTCGGCGCATGCGGTCACAAAGGCCATCGACTGGCCCGCGTTCTCGGGGGTACCAGGCCCCGGCGAGATGAGGACGCCGTCGACGCCGAGCCCGTCCAGGTCGGCGGGCGAGAGGGCGTCGTTACGGTGCACGACGACCTGCGCGCCCAACTGCCCGAGGTACTGGACCAGGTTGTAGACGAAGCTGTCGTAGTTGTCCAGAACGAGGATGCGGGTCATTTCTGGGCCGGCACGGTGACCTGGTTGATCGGCAGATGCGGCTCGATCCACGGGAAGATCACGAACAGCAGCAGGGCCGAGACGGCCAGCACGAGCAGCAGCACCTGCAGGAGCCGGACGGTGAGCGGGCCGGGCAGGTGGCGCCAGATCCAGACGTACATCAGCTCTTCACCTCCGAGTACAGCTCCCTGATGGCCGGGGGCATCTTCTCGACCCGCTTGCCGTCCTGCATCAGCGGCGCCACCGTGCCGGTCAGTTTCGCGTGCACGATCATCCGCTGCGCCGCGGTGAACTTCGGATGGCAGGTCGTCATCGTCATCAGGGCCTCGGCGGGTTTGTCCGCGCTGTTGGTGTCGTTCGGGATCGGCAACAGCACACGGCCCGCTGATGGGTCGACGATCTCGCGACCGGGCACGGTGTGCGTCCCGCCCGCGGTGTCCTTGACCTGCACGGTCAGGTTCTGCGGGTCCTTTCCGACCGGGGAACCCAGGACCCGGTAGACGTACCAGTCGGACTCCGTCTCGATGATCACCGCGTCACCGGATTTCAGCTTGTCCAGGTTCAGGAACGGCTCACCCTTGCCCACCCGGTGTCCGGCGACGCCGAAGTTGCCCCTCTGCCCCGGCAGCGCGGTCTGCGGGTAGTGCCCGGGGCCTTTGGCCAGGCTCTCCTGATCGTCGCCCTCGACGATCGTCCAGTGGTAGTCCGAGCCCAGACGCGGCAGGTAGATGTTGGCGATGCCGGTACCGATCGGGATCGTGGAATCCCCGCCGCCCGGCAGCGTGAGAATCGGGTCGTCGCCCTTGGCGAACTGCTGCTCGAGCTTGTGCGCGATGCGATCGTTCTCCGCCCGGGCGAACAGGTTGGTGATCCACACCTCGTAGACGACGAAGAGCAGGACCACCAGGCCGAGGGTGATCAGGGTCTGACCGATACCGCGCAGGACGAGACGGACCTTGTCCCCGGTCGTCATCGACGCCCGAGCCGACGGCGGTGACGCGGCGGGCGGTTCGGCCACCATCGAGTGCTTCGGCATTGGTCCTACCTGACGGGTTTCGCGTGGGTCAAGGTCAACGGCCCGGTGTAGGCGGGCAACCGCAGTTCACTGTTCGTCTCGACCGTGTAGCCGAGTCCGTAGTACCCGGCGGCCTCCCGGAACAGCTTCACCCCGGGCGACGAGTCGAGCCTGTCCAGCATTGTCGCCGACGGACCGATGGCCGCAACCCGGAACGGTGGCGAATACACATCTCCGTTGAGCAACAGCGTGTTTCCGACGCAGCGCACGGCGGACGTCGCGATGACCCGCTGTCCGGCGATGGTCATCGCCTCGGCGCCCCCTGACCACAGCGAGTTCACGACCGCCTGCAGGTCCGACTGGTGGACGACGAGCTGGTTCGGGTCGACGTCGCCGCCGGCCGGCTGGGCCGGCGCGTCGTCGAGGATCACCTCGACCCCCGGCCCGCGCACGGCCGTGAGTCCACCTGGAACCCGCAGCGGTGCGGCCTTGGCCTGTTCGCGGGCCACCGCACTGTCCCCGCGGCCGGCCAGGGCGGTGAGCCGGGTGACCTCGGCCTGCAGAGATTTGGCCTGCTCGTCGGCGAGCTTCACCCGATCCTCGGCGGTACGGACGGTGCCGGCCAGGTCCACGACACCGGGCGCGCGCAGGTCCGTGCCCCCGGAATCGCGGGCGCTGGTGGCGAAACCGAGACCGGCGACAAGGCAGACCACCGGGACGGCGGCACGCCAAGTCCGGGCCCGGTTCTGCGTGCCCACCTGTGGATCGGCCTCCCGCTGCCCGGGCACTCACTTCGTGTGACCGGATTCGGCGTCTAGGCTAGTCCCCGACAGCTGCGCATCGGTCCGTGCCGGTGCGCGTGGACAGCAGATAGTCGTGGCGTCAGCCAGTCACGACACCAGACAGTGGAGCAACCGTGCCGAAGTCGAAGGTCCGCAAGAAGACCGACGCCCCTAGCCGGGCCGCGTCCAGCCAACCGACCCGGGCGCTCGCGCCGAGCCCGACCTGGTACCCGATCGTCATGGCTGCCGTCCTCGTGCTCGGCCTGCTCTACCTGGTCGTCTACTACCTGACCTCGAGCGGGACGTCGCCACGGATCCCGATCATGGTCGACCTCGCCTCCTGGCAGAACTTCTCCATCGGCTTCGGCGTGATGCTGCTCGGCCTGATCATGGCCGTCCGCTGGCGCTGAGCCATGTCGTCCACACGTTTTTCCACCAATGTGATTACACGGTTGTAGTTCTCCCCAGCTGGGGAAAAGCCTGTGGATGAATATCTCGCGCCCGGCACGGGGTCGCGCGCCGCGTTCGTCCCCGACCGTCGCTTCACCCTTGGCGCTGCTGCCGGCGCGCTGATCGCGCTGGGTGTAGCCGTCTTCGCCGAGGACAAGCCGGGCCGTCTGCTCGCTGCGGTGGTCTTTCTCATCCTGCTTGCCTACGTGGTGAGCGATCTCGTCTTCTCTCCACGGCTGGTGGTCACCACGGAAGGCCTGGTCATCCGCTCCCCGCTGACCCGCGCCACGCTCGGCTGGGCCGACATCGAGCACGTCCGGGCCGACACCCGCGACCGTCTCGGCCTGCGCAGCACGACGCTGGAGATCGACGCGGGCTCCACGCTGGCGGTGTTCAGCCGACGCTCGCTCGGCACCGACCCCGAGCAGGCCGCAGAGCTGATCGACTCGTTCCGACCGCTCTAGCGGCGCCGCGTCAGCTGAAGGTCGCCGTCCGAACGACGACGACGAGCAGGATCACGACCAGCAGCGCGCCCAGACCGCCGGCCTGGATCCGGGTGTCGATGCGCGCGCGCGCGTTCGGCATCCCGCCGATGACCAGTCCGGCGAGCCCGCCGATCACGAACCCGCCGAGATGACCGAGTTCGGAGATACCAGGGACGGAAAAGGTGATGGCGAAGTTCAGGACAATTGTGGCGATCAGCCACTGCGGGTCGAGGTTGAGCTTGCGCACGAGCACCAGGCAGGCGGCGAACAGCCCGAAGATGGCCCCCGAGGCGCCTGCCGTGGCGGTGAACTCGCTGCCGAAGGCGAACACCGCCGCGCCGCCGCCCAGTGCGGCGATCAGGTACAGGGCGAGGTAGCGCCACCAGCCGAGCAGCCGCTCCACCGCGGGGCCGATCAGCACGAGCGCGAGCATGTTGGCGCCGATGTGCAACGGGCTCAGGTGTAGGAACGCCGAGGTGAACAGGCGGTAGTACTGGCCGTCGTCCACCCGCGGGGGGAACAGCTGCCAGTCCAGGAACAGCTTCGACCCGGTCGGATCCCGGAGCGTCCCGGGCTTCTGCAGTCCGGTGCCCAGGTACGCCGCGACGTTGAGCACGACGAGCGTGAGCGTCACGTAGGGCGGTGACTGCAGGATCTTCGCGCCCACCGCGGTGCGCTGCGTCCGGATCGAGCGGGCGCCCTCGCGCACGTCGTCCGGGCAATGGAAACCCACCGAGGCCGGCCGCATGCAGTCACTACAGATCGGCCGCTCGCAGCGGGTGCAGCGCACCCCGGTCTCCCGGTTGGGGTGCCGGTAGCAGTGGGCTATCGGATCCGGTTGGCTCATCGGGGCGGCTGGGACCGGTCGGGCCTCTAAGCCGCGTCGACGGTGACCGAGTTGATGACGATCGGCGTGACCGGCTTGTCGCCCCGGCCCGTCTTCGTCGTGGCAATCGCGTCGACGACCGCGCGGCTCTCGGCGTCGGCGACCTCGCCGAAGATCGAGTGCTTGCGGTTCAGGTGCGGCGTCGCGCCGACGGTGACGAAGAACTGCGAACCGTTGGTGCCGGGGCCGGAGTTCGCCATGGCCAGCAGGTAGGGCCGATCGAAAGCCAGCTCGGGGTGGAACTCGTCGGCGAACTGGTAGCCGGGGCCGCCATAGCCCTCACCCAACGGGTCGCCGCCCTGGATCATGAAGCCGGGGATCACGCGGTGGAAGACCGTGCCGTCATAGAGCGGGTCGCTGGTCTTCGTCCGGGTCCCGGGGTGGGTCCATTCCTTCGCGCCGGTGGCGAGGTCGGTGAAGTTCTTGACCGTCTTCGGGGCGTGGTCCCCGAACAGGTTGATCCGGATGTCGCCGGCCGTGGTGTGCAGCGTGGCGATCTGGGTGGCAGACATGAAAGCGGGCTCCCGCGGGGTCGACAGTGGAGGTCGCCTCATCCTCCCACGCGTGGTTCTGAAGACCGCTCAGAACTTCCCGACGATGGCTTGGGCGAGATACAGCGCATTCTGGGAGGTCGTCTTTTCTTCGGTGTGCACCACGACCAGAACCTTGCCCTTGGCGAAGACGAAGGCCCAGTCCTGCTCGCCGTCGGGCCTGTAGAACTTCGTCTGATAACTGATGCCGTCGACGCCCGGGACGAAGTCGGGATAGCCCTTGGCCTGTTTGCCTGCCTTCGCGGTGAGGACCATCGCGTTGTGCGCCTGCGCCGCGGTAGCGAAGGTCGACGGGATGATGTCGGCGACCGCCTCGTAGTCGTAGGCGAAGTAGAACCGGCAGCCGATCGGCGTGTGGGCGGTGAGGACCGTCGTCTGCCCGACCCGGTTGCCCTGGATGTCGGCAACGTTCGGCTTGCTCGTCGGGTCCTCGTCCAACCCGCTGCGAATGTAGGGACATAGCATTCGCTTCTCGCCGACGGGTGGCTTGGAGCCCGGCCGCAGCGACT
Organism: Jatrophihabitans sp.; assembly: GCA_039937915.1. Lineage (GTDB taxonomy): Bacteria > Actinomycetota > Actinomycetes > Mycobacteriales > Jatrophihabitantaceae > Jatrophihabitans. The sequence goes on from JBDTFN010000281.1 coordinate 17,957, forward strand.
TGACGAACGTCGCGGGCGGCGGCCTGTAGGCGTCCGGCTCGCTCGGGAGGGTCTTCGTCTCCGTGCTCGTGAGCGTCCGGGTGCCCGGGGCGGGAGCAGTCTTGTCCGAGGTGCAGCCGCTGACCAGGAGGGCCAGCGCGGCAGCGATGAGCACGAGGCGTTTCACGAGCCGGAGCCTAGTTGCGCCGGCTGAGCGGAGCCTCCGACCATCGACCTCCCGCGTCCATCGCCTCCCCGCGTCGAGCGACCCCCCACGTCGAGTGGCGGATCAGGTGGCCAGTGGCGGATCGCAGCGCGCCACTCGCGGCTTCATCCGCCACTCGACCGGGTGGGGGCAGCTCAACCGGGTGGGAGCAGCTCGACCGGGGGGTGGTCAGCGCGGGCGGGTGACCGCGACCTTGGCGGCGAGCAGCGGCAGGGTGTCGTCCAGGGGCTCGAGGGCGGGGTCGACGCCGCGGCGCCGGTAGGCGCGTTCCAACAGGTCGTCGGCGAAGCGCGGACTCTTGGCCAGCACCGGACCGTGCAGGTAGGTGCCGATGACGTTGTCGCGCACGGCGCCCTCGGTGCGGTCCTTGCCGTTGTTGCCGCGGCCGGCCAGCGTGGTGCC
>JBDTFN010000282.1:0-5937 GCA_039937915.1 Jatrophihabitans sp.
CCGGATCGTCGCGCAGGTGCGCGGCCGCCTGCAGCAGCACGTCCGGCGCCTTGAGCGGTTGGATTCGTCCCACGAACAGCAGCGTCCGGGCGTCCTCGCGCAGACCGAGCCGGCGGCGGGCTCCGGCAGCACCGTTCGGGGTGAAGACATCCAGGTCGACGCCGGGCGGGATCGTGCGGACCAGGCGCGGATCGGCGCCGTAGAGCCGAATCAGATCATTGGCCTCTTCGTCGGTCGAGGCGATCAGCCGGTCGGCCTCGGCCACGACCTGCTCCTCGCCGATGACCCGGGCCTGCGGCTCGGGTGCGTCGCCGTCGGCCAGGCTCGAGTTCTTGACCTTGGCCAGGGTGTGGGCCGAGTGGACGAGCGGCACACCCCACCGTTCCCGTGCCAGCCAGCCGACCTGCCCCGAGAGCCAGTAGTGGGAGTGGATGACGTCGTACCAACCGGGGTCGTGATGCACCTCTGCACGCATGACTCCCGCGGTGAACGCGCAGAGTTGGGCCGGCAGGTCGTTCTTGGCCAGCCCCTCGAAGGGGCCGGCGGTGACGTGGCGGACGACCACGTTCGGGCACATAGGGACGATGGGGGGCTGGTCGCTCGACGTCGCCCGGGTGAAGATCTCGACCTCGATCCCGCGCTGGGCGAGCCGTTTCGCGGTCTCCACGATGTAGACGTTCATGCCCCCGGCGTCCCCGCCCCCGGGCGGATCCAACGGTGAGGTGTGGACGCTGAGCATGGCGACGCGACGCACCTGTGCCACAGCGGTCCTTTCGTCGGCCGACGCTTCCCCGGGCCACAACACCCGGTCCGTCGATTTCATGCCCACCCGCCGCGGGGTTCGAACGTGCGCGCGCGCAGAATCGCGGTATGTCATTGGGCACAGCAGTAGTCACCGGAGCAAGCAGCGGAATCGGGGCCGCCACGGCGCGTCGGCTCGCCGCCGAGGGATACGACGTCGTCGCAGCGGCCCGGCGCCGGGACCGCCTCGATGAGCTGGCCGCGTCCGTGCCCTCGATCCGCGCGGTCACCCTGGACGTCACCTCGCCGGAGTCGGTGGCTGAGTTGGCGGCCTCGCTCGATGACGTCGCGGTCCTGGTCAACAACGCCGGCGGCGCGCTGGGTACCGAGCCGGTCGAGCGCGCCGACATCGCGGACTGGCAGCGGATGTACGAGACGAACGTGCTCGGCGTCCTGCGCGTGACGCAGGCGCTGCTGCCGGCGTTGGAGCGCGGTACGGGCGGGCACGTGATCGTCACCGGCTCCATCGCCGGGCACCTCGTCTACGAAGGCGGCGGCGGGTACACCGCGGCCAAGCACGGCGCTGCGGCCCTGGTCGAGACCCTTCGTCTGGAGCTCAACGGCCGCCCGGTGCGGGTCAGCGAGATCGCGCCCGGCATGGTGCACACGCCAGAGTTCTCGCTCGTGAGACTTCGCGGAGATCAAGCCGCCGCCGATCGGGTCTACGCCGGCGTGGACGCCCCGCTGACCGCCGAGGACGTCGCCGACTGCATCGCCTTCGTGGCCACCCGTCCCGCGCACGTCAACATCGACCTGCTGGTGGTCAAGCCGCTGGCGCAGGCCGCGCCCCACAAGCTGGCTCGTCGCGGATGACCGGCGGTAGGTAGCCGCGGGTCGACTCCGGCGGGCTCAGAGCTCGACGCCGACCAGATGTGCCTCGGGACGCAGCCGGACTCCGAAACGCGCTTCGACGCCGTCGCGGATGACCCGGGCAAGATCGAGCAGTTCGGCGGTCGTGGCGTCGGCGCGGTTGGTCAACGCCAGGGTGTGCTTGGTCGACAGCGACACGCTCCCCCGCCCGCGGTCCAGTCCGAACCCCTTGCCGAACCCGGCGTTCTCGATCAGCCAGGCGGCCGAGAGCTTCACCTGGTCGTCGACCACCCAGTTCGGACAGCCCTCGGGAACGGCGGCGGGGGCGACGAACGGATTGACGAAGAACGACCCGACCGACCACGTGTCGTGATCAGAGGATTCGAGCACCATGCCCTTGCTCGCCCGCAGATCCAGGACGACGTCGCGTACCGCCTGCGACGGCGCCGGCTGCCCCGGCTCGACCCCGAGGCGGCGGGCAAGCTCCAGGTAGCGCACGGGGGGCGCGTCCGTCGAGCACTCCAGGGCGAAACTCACCGACAGGACGACGTAGCGGTCGGTGTGCTTGAACGCGCTGGTGCGAAAGCCGAAGCCGCAGCGCTGCGGATCCCACTGCTCCACCGCTCCGCTGGAACGGTCGAGGACCTGCAGGCCCGAGATCACGTCGGCGACCTCACTGCCGTACGCGCCGACGTTCTGGATCGGCGTCGCGCCGGTGAGGCCGGGGATCCCCGACATCGCGGCCAGCCCGGACAGGCCCAGGTCCAAGGATGCCTGGACGACGGCGTCCCATCGCTCGCCGGCGGCGACCTCGAGGCGATCGGGCGCGGTCCGTTCGATGCCGCGGGAGCGGACGAGGACGACCACGCCGGGCCAGCCGTCGTCGGCCACCACGAGGTTGCTGCCGCCACCAACGACGAGGACCGGCTCATCGGTCGCGTCCGCACCCCGGACCACGTCGACGAGTTCGTCGGTGTCGGTCACCTGGACGATCCGATTCGCCGGGCCGCCCAGCCGGAGCGTGGTGAGTTCTGCGAGCAGGGTCGGCACGTCGGCCGACGCTACCGTTCGCAGCGTGGATGAATCCCGGCGCCGTCGACCTCGGCTCGCCGCCGGACGCGCTCGCGCGCTCGGTCTGCCCACCCGCGGGACGACGAACCCGAACCGCCTGCGGCGCATGGACAACTGGATCGTGGCGACCCTGGGCAACACGCTGCGCGCCGCGACGGAACCCCTGGTCGTCGACCTCGGGTACGGGGCCACTCCGATCACCGCCGTGGAGTTGGCGTCGCGGCTTCGCACGGTGCGACCCGACGTCCGGGTACTCGGTCTGGAGATCGATCCCGAGCGGGTCGCTGCCGCGGCCGCCGCCGCCGACCCGCCGCGACTTCGCTTCGCTCGCGGTGGTTTCGAACTCGCCGGGCAGGCTCCGGTCCTCGTCCGGGCGGCCAACGTCCTACGCCAATACGACGAGGACGCGGCGAACGACGCGTGGCAGATGATGTGTGCGTGCCTCGGACCGGGCGGTCTGCTGGTCGAGGGCACCTGCGACGAGATCGGACGACGCGGGTCCTGGGTGCTGCTCGACGAGTTCGGCCCGCGGACGTTGACCTTCGCGGCCAAGCTGGCCACCCTCGAACGGCCGAGCGATCTGGCCGAGCGCCTACCGAAGGCCCTGATCCACCGCAACGTGCCCGGCGAATCGATCCACGATCTACTGCGTGCTCTCGACTCGGCCTGGGACGCGACGGCCGCCATGTCGGCGTTCGGGCCGCGGCAGCACTGGACCGCGGCCTGCTCTCACGTCGCCGAGACGGGGTGGCCGGTCGATGCGTCCCGTGCGCGGCACGGTGAGCTCACCGTCCCGTGGTCCGCGGTAGCGGCGCGCTGAGCGGGCCCTTGCCACGGTCGGCGCGGTGCACAAGGCTGAACTGCAGGTCGCCGGACGGTGGCCGGTCACGAGCACCGGAGGCATTCACATGGCAGTTTCCGTCAACCTTGGTAAGGGTCTCGACAAGGCGTGGGAGGACAAGACGCTCGACGAGATCCTCGCCGCCCCGCCCTCGGCCCTCGCCGGTCTGACCGAGAAGCACGACGCGGCCCTGGCCGAGGCGCTGAACATCAAGACGATCGCCGACCTGGGCAGCAACAAGTACTTCGCGCTGGCCGGTGTGCTCGTGGCCCTGGGTAACAAGCAAGGCTGAGCGGGTTTCTTACGGTTCGTTGCGGATGGTGATGTCGGAGTAGACGCCGTTGTGGTCGGAGGGGATCGTCGCTTGGAACACGCCGTTGCGTGTCGTCAGCTGTTGACCCCAGGTCCGCAGCGCGACGCCGCGGCTGCCGAAGACCCGGTCGATGGCAACCTGGCCCTGCGGCGCCGTCCGGAGGTAGCCGTTGTAGGTGTTATAGACGGTGTTCACCCGGCTCTGCGAGGAGAAGCGGGCGTCCGCCCCGTAGCTCGCCCAGATCGCACGGCCCGGCGAATCGTCGGACGTGAAGGTGGCCGAGAAGGCGTTGAAGTCGCCGCCATAGACGATCGGAATGCCACCGTTTCCAGGGTTTTTCGTCAACGCGAAGGCCGTCGCCTGATTGATCATGCTCTTGGCCTGGGCGGCCTTCGCGTTGGTGAAGTGCGCCGACACCATGAGGAACGTCGCCTTGGTCGTCCGGTTCTGCAAGACCTGGTAAGCCGCGTACATGCCGTCGCCGACGTACCAGCGGCCACCGGCCCCTGGTGCGTAGGTCGTGCTGCGATAGATGATGTAGTTGTCGATCTTGGCGCCGGACCTGTTGTCGTTCGAGTCGGCGGTCGTGTAGTTCGTGCCGAGTGCCGAGCGCAGGCTGTCGACCTGCCGGGTGCCGTAATAGGGGATCGTGCTGACGTACGGACCGATTCGGGCGCCGGCCTCCTGGACGGCGATGACGTCGGGGTTGACGGCACCCACCTGTTGGGCGGCGGCGTCGCGGCGGGCGTTGGCCCATTCCGGCAGGTACCCGCCTGACGGGGAGGTCCTGATGTTCGCGGACATGAGGTTGTAGGTCATCACCCGCAGGTTCTGGGCGGTGCTTCGAGGTGTGCCGGACGTGGCGTCGGAGTACGGCGAGATGTACGCGCCGGTGTTCAGTGCACGCACCCGGTAGTAATACGTGGTGCCGGGAGTGACATCCCAGGGCGCGAATTGGTGAGCGTATCCGGCGATGGTGTATTCCTTGCGGTTCTGCTTCGCCGCGTAGTCGGTGCTTTGCGTGATCCGGTAGTAGTCCGCCGCCGGCGCGCACCAGACCAGGTAGAAGCCTCGTCCGTCTGCGATGGCTCTGGGGCAGGTTGGTGCTGCTGGTCGGCGGACCGTCGCTGCCTTGGCGGAGTTGAAACCATTCACACTTGTGGCCACCCCGTAGCGGCCCGCGGAGGTCGCGCTCGCCTCGGCCGCGGTGACCGTCAGCGTTGCTGCGACCATGAGGACAACGGCGGGCAGCACGAATAGACGCTTACGCGGGACCATAGTGACAACTTTCGGGACTTTCGACTGCTGCGCACAGCCGTAGGAGATGTTCGGAGCCGACCCATCGTCACATGAGGTCTGCCCAAATAGCTAGGTTGGTCCTTGATCGTCTACGGACACGCGCTGCATCCGGTTGCCGCCAATGGCACGATGGACACGTTCCACGCACGGGCCTCTAGCTCAGTCGGTAGAGCAGCGGACTTTTAATCCGTAGGTCGTCGGTTCGAGCCCGACGGGGCCCACCATGCTGCAGCCCCCTGTAGAAGGGCTATCGGCCCATCGACGGGTCTGGTGGGTATTCGCGATCAAGATCGATGGCCGGTTTTTGGCCGGATGCGGGGAGGCCCAGGAGGCTCTGTTGCGTTGGCTGTTCAACGCGCAGGTCGGGGCCCGGTCGGATCCTTGATTATCACCAGATGCAGGCTGCGAGTTCGTCGGACGCGACTCGGACTCGATCATGGACGTGCAGTTCGGTGGTGATGGCGTCGTGGCCGCGGCGCAGGTTCTGCACGAAGGCGTGCCCTGTCGAGACGGTGCGCGCAGAGGAGAGTTGTTTCAGTCCGCGCATCGGCCGCAGTCTGGCCTTCAGTCGGCCGTGATCAGCCTCGACCCTGTTGTTCGCGTACCGATCGGTGACATGCCGGGCGGCGGGTTCGAGAGGTACACGTCGATGACCTGTCCGTGCTGATCGACCGCCCGGTACAGGTAGGTCCAGCAGCCGGCGACCTTGACGTAAGTCTCGTCCACGAACCAGCGATCACCGGTGGCGCGTCGAGCGGGACGGGCAGCATCGATGAACTCCGGGGTGAACGTCGGCACCCAC
>JBDTFN010000283.1:0-3445 GCA_039937915.1 Jatrophihabitans sp.
TCGACGGCGACGAGGTCCGGCAGCGAACCGTCGGCGATGAGGTCGCGGAACACCGTCTCGTAGTAGATCTGCACATTGCCGCTCTCGACCTGGCGGCAGAGCTCCGGGACGACCCGGGTCTGCAACAGTTCGGCGCGCAGCAGGTAGATGTTGACCGTCTTGCGGTCCTCGGTACCCGTGGTGCGTAGGTCCTGTCCGAGGATGATCGCGGTGACGATTCCGTCGCCGTCATGGCGGACCAAGGTGCCGGAGAAGTCAGGGCTGTTCGACGCGACGGCGGCACTGCTGCCGCTCTCCTGACAGAGGCGAAGGATGACGTCGCTGTCGAAGACGACGTCGCCCTCGACGAGCAGGATGTCCTCGTCGCAGTACCGGCGAGCGTCCCACAGGGAGCGGATGTTGTTGGTGGTGTCATAGGTCGGAGCGTCGACGTAGATGACGTCGATACCGGCAAAGCGGGTGCCTACCCGGCTGCGCACCTGCTCGGCCTCATGGCCGACGACGACGACCGCTTCGGTCACTCCCGCCTTGGCCAGGGCCCGCAGCGAGCGGAACAGGATCGGAATCCCGTTGACCTCGACAAGGCACTTCGGGATGTCCACGGTCAGCGGGTACATCCGTCGGCCCAGACCGGCGCACAGAATGTTCGCCCATGGTGCGTGGGGGAGAGGTGGTGGGGTCGGCCGCAGGATCTGCGCCTGCGGCCGGATTCGGACGGTGGGTACGGCGAGATGGCCGACCTCGAGGCGCGTCGGTTCGGCAAGTTTGGTCACGGCGTCTGCCAGGCCCTTCGGGACGACGCTCTCGGTCTGAACGTCGCCGATTCATGGACCCATTCGGGCGGCTGCGGACGGTCAGCTCACAGTCGAAGCGCGGGGAACCAACACCCGATCTGCCTGGAACTTAGCATTTATTGCCGCGTTCACCCTTTGTCCGAGTACTCGTCACGGCACCCGGAGAAGCGGATCAGGGCTACCGTGTCGGCAATGTCGGACCACCGCACGGACGAGAACGGTCTCGACTACGAGCGCGTTCGGGAGTACTGGGAACGAGCGGCGACCGAGCCGGACGCAGCGTCCTACATGGCGCACGAACAGGGGCTTCCGGCCGCCTGCGTCACACACCGTTTCGGCCTCGAGTGCGAGGTCGTGGACCGTTGGTTCGCCGAACTCGGGCCAGCCGCCGCGGTGCTGGACGTCGGGTGTGGTGCCGGCGCCTGGACCGAACATTTCGCCCGACGCTTCGGCCGGGTGGTCGGGATTGACGGCAGCCCGGGCATGGTGGCGGCGGCGTCTCGGCGACTGGCCGGCTGCGGCTCGGCGGAGCTGATCGAAGGCGATGCCCTGACCGTCCCTATCGACGGCGAGTTCGACGGGGTCCTGGTCGGCGGTCTGCTGATGTACCTCGATCGGGCCGACGCGGTGTCCCTGCTCACGCGACTGGGACGGCTTGCGCCGCAGGGGCGGATCATCCTGCGAGAGTCCGGCGTGCGCACCGGTGTCGAGGTTCGCTCGGGAAACTACCCCGTCGCCTATCGCTCGGTCGGGGAGTACGAGGCCCTGATCGACGAAGCCGGTCTGCGGATGGTCACCGTGGAGCGCAACCGCGGGTACGCGCACATGGAGGTAGCGGTCGCGCTCGTCGACCTGGCCCGTCGGCTACCCGCGCTCCGGCGGCGAGATCCCGGTGTGGTGGGTCGACCGCTCTGGCGCGCGCTCGCCGCCACCGCTCCCGTTTCCCTCGAGTTGGTGCCGCGCGCGCTGCGTCGCGCGCACGTCGACTGGCCGCACCTGTCGAATAATTTCTTCCTCGTCGAGCCCGTCTGACCCGTCGAGGCTCAGGCGCCGTAGACCGTCCGGGCGCCGTCGGTGTCCTTGGCGAGTCGACGGTTGAGGTACAGCCCCTCGAGCGCGAATTCCAGGACGGACGCCGCAAGCCCGATCGCAGTGGGGCCTTCGCCGACGCCGTCGGGCTCGAGCCGGTCGATGAGCTGCGAGAGCACCGGCACCGGGCCGATCTGGTCGAGCAGGTCCTGGGCGCCGATCGAATCGCCGGTGGTGACGGTGTGGCCATTGTCGAAGCGTTCCTGCAGCACTCGCAGGTCCAGCCCGGCCAGTCGGGAACGGTAGGTCTCCACGACGGCCCGCCGCAGCAGGTGCTCGAGCACCTCGAACTCGCGTCCCTCGTCGGCGTCGTCGAACTCGACCTTGCCGCGCGATGCCGGGACGACGGTGGGCAGGTCGCACACCCGGGCGACCGCGGCACCCTCGTGCACGATCGCGGCCCGACGGACCGCCGCAGCGGCCAGGGTTTCGATCGCGGCGATGGCAAAACGGGCCGAAACGCCCGATCGCTGGTCGACCTGTGGCGCATCGCGCACGTTGCGGGCGAAGCGTCCGACGACCTCGAGCAGGTGCGACGGGACGAGCGGGGCCGCAAATTTCTCAGCGTCGGCGTCGCCCCAGAGCACGGCCGCTTCCTGGGCGATCAGTGCCAACTCATCGGACAGTTCCAGTGGATAGTGGGTGCGTACCTCCGCACCGAAGCGGTCCTTCAGCGGCGTGATGATGCGGCCGCGATTGGTGTAGTCCTCCGGGTTGGCGGACGCGACGACGAGCAGGTCGAGCGGCAGCCGCAGTTGGTAGCCGCGCACCTGGATGTCGCGCTCTTCGAGCACGTTGAGCAGTGCGACCTGGATCCGTTCGGCGAGGTCGGGCAGTTCGTTGATCGCGAAGATGCCACGGTTGGTTCGCGGGACGAGCCCGTAGTGCACGGTCTCGGGGTCGCCGAGGGTGCGGCCCTGCGCAACCTTGATCGGGTCGATATCGCCGATGAGGTCGCCGACACTGGTGTCGGGGGTGGCCAGTTTCTCGCCGAAGCGCTCGGAGCGGTGCTTCCAGACAACTGGGGTCAGTTCGCCGTCGGTCTCGATCAGACGCTGGCAGCGCACGCAGATCGGCCAGAACGGGTGATCGTTGATCTCACATCCGGCGACGACCGGTGTCCACTCGTCCAGCAGCCCGAGCAGCGTGCGGATCAGCCGGGTCTTGCCCTGGCCGCGCTCGCCGAGCAGCACCATGTCATGCCCGGCGAGCAGCGCCCGCTCGACCTCGGGGACAACGGTGTGTTCGAAGCCCACGATGCCGGGTAGCGATGATTCGCCCGCGGCCAACCGGGTAATCAGGTTCTGCCGGATCTCGGTTTTGACCGAGCGATGGATATGGCCGGACTCGCGAAGCTCGCCGAGGGTGGCGATCGAGGGTTGATTCACCCTCTCGACGCTACGTCGCCGAGCGCGTTGTTCGCCACCGGACGTGCGTGAGAAGAACGCGAGGCGCGGTGATCACCGGCCCAGCATCCCAGCCATGGCGCAGACGTGCCAGGCTGGGCGCGTGGCGAAGGGGATCGACGACCTGGACGCGCGGCTGTTGCAGCTGTTGGACGA
>JBDTFN010000284.1:0-16560 GCA_039937915.1 Jatrophihabitans sp.
TCGCAGCCGCTGCTCAACCGGACCCTGCGCGCGGTGTACCCGCCGGGTTCGATGTTCAAGGTCATCGACACGGCAGCCGCACTGAGCGCGGACCCGACGTTGACGCCGACCACCCGGTTGCCGTCGCCGAACTCCTACCACCCGCTGGATCCGACCGACAAGACCGCGTGCCCGAAGGTGGGAGGAGCCGCCTGTGTCGAGAACTTCGATGGTGAGGTCTGCGACAACGGTACGACCGCCACGCTGGCGCTGGCGCTGGCGAAGTCGTGCAACACCACCTTCGCCAAGCTGGCGGTCGACAAGCTCGGAGACGGGCAGCTCAGCGCAGAAGCGCAGAAGTTCGGTCTCGACGCTCCTTACCCGGGCGACAGTCCCGGTGACCTCTGCGACCCGCCGCTGTTCAGGATCCCGTTGATCGCCTGCCACTCGACGCCCGGGAGCGAGGCCGACCTGGCGGGCAGGGACACGCTCGCCCAGACCGCGATCGGACAGCGCGACGTCGCGATCACGCCGCTGCAGGCGGCCATGATTTCGTCCGCGGTCGCCAACGACGGGACACTGATGCGCCCCTACCTCGTGGCCAAGGAATTGCGCCCGGACCTGTCGGTGCTGAGCCAGCCCACCCCGCAGCAGTACGACCAGGTGCTGCCCCCCGACCGGGACGCCACTCTCATCGACCTGATGCTCGGCGTGGTGGAGAACCCGCGCGGCACCGGGGGGTCGGCGCGTATCACCGAACTCGGCCCGGACATCAGGGTGGGCGGTAAGACCGGCACGGCCGATCACGGGGTGAAGGATCCGAAGACCGGCAAATTCCCGCCGCCGCACGCCTGGTTCACCGGGTTCGCGCTCGACAAGGGCGAAGCGAAGATCGCGGTGTCGGTGATCATCGAGGACGGCGGCGTGAACGGCAACGAGACCACCGGCGGGTTGGCGGCCGCACCGGTCGCCAAGGACGTCATGCTGGCGTATCTCCGCACGCTCAATGGCAACTGATCGTGCTGACCAAAAGTGAGGATCTCTAGATGACCCAGCCGAGAATGGTCGGCGGCCGATACGAACTGGGTGAGTTGATCGGCTATGGCGGCATGGCCGAGGTGCACCGTGGACGGGACACCCGACTCAACCGTGACGTGGCCATCAAGATCCTGCGTGCCGATCTGGCCCGGGATCCGTCCTTCCTCAATCGATTCCGCCGCGAAGCACACTCCGCCGCGGGGCTGAATCAACCCTCCATCGTCGCGGTGTACGACACCGGCGAGGACGCCGCGGCCGACGGTACGTCGATCCCGTTCATCGTCATGGAGTTCGTCGAGGGCCGGACGCTGCGCGACATCCTCAAGAGCGAGGGGAAGCTACCGCCCCGCCGGGCGATGGAGATCACCGCCGAGATCTGCAACGCGCTCGAGTTCAGCCACCGCAACGGGATCATCCACCGCGACATCAAGCCGGCCAACGTGATGATCACGCATGCCGGCGCGGTCAAGGTCATGGACTTCGGGATCGCGCGCGCCGTGGCCGACACCTCGGCCACGATCACGCAGACGGCGAACGTCATCGGGACGGCGCAGTACCTCTCGCCCGAGCAGGCTCGCGGTGAGTCGGTTGACGCCCGCTCGGACGTCTATTCGACCGGATGCCTGCTCTACGAACTCGTCACCGGCGGCCCCCCGTTCCAGGGTGACTCGCCGGTTGCGGTGGCCTACCAGCACGTCCGCGAGAATCCCGTCGTCCCGTCGGCTCGTAACCCCGACGTCCCGCGCGCGGTCGACTCGATCGTGATGAAGGCGCTGGCGAAGAACCAACTCAACCGCTACCAGAGCGCCGGCGACATGCGAGCTGACCTGCAGCGTGCGCTGGCCAACCAGCCGGTCACGGCCGAGGCCGTGATGACCGACGCCGAACGGACCCAGTTCATCGCTCGGACGCCTGCTGCGGTCGTTCCGATGGCGCATCGCTCGATCTATGACGACGACGATGACGACCGCCGGCGCACCGGGCTCATCTGGGCCGCCGTGGTGGTCGCGCTGCTGCTCGTGATCGGTGCGGGCTCCTACTTCGTCTTCGGGCAGAACGCCGACAACCAGAAGAAGATGCAGGTCGAACTCAACTCTGTCGTCGGCCAGACCAGCGCCGCCGCCGAGGCCGCACTGCGCAAGCAGGGTTTCGTGCCGATTCAGGGGCCGAATTCCAACGGCCCGTGCGCGGACCAGAACGGGACCACCACCGTCCAGGAGGGGCTGGTGTGCCTGATGTCCCCGACGCCGGGCGCGAGCATCGACGAGGGCTCCCGGGTCACCTACCGGCTCTTCCAGGCCAAGCTGGTGTCGGTGCCACGCGTGGAGGGGCTGCAGTTCACCGCGGCGCAGGACAAGCTCGGCGCCGCGCAACTGCTCGCGGTGCGCAAGGACGTCTTCAGTGCCGAGAAGCAGGGCACAGTGCTTTCCCAGAGCGTCCTGGCCTACGAGACCAGGCCGCCTGGCACAAAGATCACCCTCGAGGTCTCTACCGGGACGATCAAGTTGCCGAACCTGGTGGGCAAGGACATCGCCGATGCCGAGCAGGCCATCCCGACCGTCTTCGGCGACCCGATCATCAAGTACCGCACGACCCGCAGTCTGTCCCAGGACCGCAAGGTGGCTGAGCAGGATCCGCGGCCCGGTGCCTACCCGACGAGCCAGAAGATCACCTTGATCGTCTACAAGTACTCCCCGCCGCCACCGACCTGCATCACGCCGCCACCGACCCCGAGCACACCGTCGCCGTCGCCGGGTTCCTCGACCTCGGCCTCGACCTCGGCCTCGCCGTCGCCGGGTTCGTCTGCGGTCATCACGCTGCCGCCGTGCCCGACCGGTTCGTCGAGCGCGGCTTCCTCACCGTCACCCACGCGGTAGCCGAATCGCGCCGCTCACCCCTCGGTGAGCGGCACGACGACGACGGCGCGCAGCCCGGCCGCGCCGTCGGTGCGGTCGGTCAGGCGTACCCGGCCGCCGTGGTTGCGCACGATGTCGCGCACGATGGGCAGACCGAGGCCGGTGCCGCCGCTTTCCCGCGAGCGCGATTCCTGAATGCGGTAGAAGCGGTCGAACACCCGCTCGCGCTCGTCGGGAGCGATCCCGGGCCCGTCGTCGATGACGGTCAAGACCGCAACCGACTGGCCGGACCGCTTCCCGGTCTCCAGCGAGACCGCCACGCCACTCTCGGCGTAGCGGACCGCGTTGTTGACGAGGTTGATCACGACTCGGCGCAGCGCGTCGGGGTCGCCATCGACCACGACCGGCGCGACGGTCGCGGTGACCGCAACGCGTGCGTGAACGTATCCGGCGATGACGGATTCGACCACCTCGTCGAGGTCGATCGGTTCGCGCCGGCTCAGGCTGCCGGCCTCGTCCAACCGGGCGAGGGAGAGCAGATCACCGACGAGCCGGTCGAGTCGGTCGACATCGACGAGCACGTCCTGCACGAGGGCTGACCAGTCGGTCTCGGGGCCCAGCCGTTCGCCGACCTCGAGTTGCACGCGCAGCGAGGCCAGTGGCGAGCGCAGTTCGTGGGCGGCGTCGCCGACGAAGGTCCGCTGCCGGCTGGTCGCGGAGTCGATGCGGTCGAGCATGGCGTTCAACGTCACCGCGAGTCGATGGATCTCGTCCTGCGCGCTGGGTAGGGGCAGACGTTGCTCAGCCAGGCCGGCAGCGGTGATGTCGGCGGCGCCGTGGCGCAGTGCGGCCACCGGCCGCAACGTGAGGGCGACGACGCCGTAGGTGGCCAGCGCCATGAGCAGGACCGCCAGCGGTCCGCCGATCAGTGCGGCGTTGGTCAGGGCCCGCAGGCTGTCGTCGATCCTGCTGACGTCGGTCAGGACGATGACGGTTCGACTGCCGACGTTCTGGGCCACCACCCGAAGACGTGCGTCGGAGGTCAGGCTGCTGATCTCGATGCGGTCACCGGCCCGGACCTGGGTCAACTGATCGACGGTCAGGACGGAGGACTGATACTCAGGGCCCTGCGATTTGGCCAGCACCGCGTCGTTGCTGTCGAGCACCTGAACGGCGGTGATGCCGCTCCTGCTGGGGACGATCGTGCCCGGCAGCGGCCCAGCACGCACGAGCGCGGCGGTGTCCTTGGCGGTCGCGAGGGCGTTGGAGTCGAGCACCCGGGTGAGCGCGTAACGCTGAAGTACCAGCAGCAGCACTGCACCGGTGATGACCGCGAACGAGAACAGGGCGGTGGCCAGCAGCGTGAGCCGGGCTCGGAGCGACTGACGCGTCCACCATCGGTGGGGCGAGTTCGCGGTCAGGCGTAGCAGCCGACGTAGCGCCGCCCCGCTGACCAGCCGGCGACGCGGCGGCGGCACGCTCAGCCCTCGGCAGTGAGCCGGTAACCTGCTCCGCGCACCGTCTGCAGAGTCTGCCGTTCGAACGGCACGTCCATCTTGCGGCGCAGGTACCCGACATAGACCTCGACGACGTTCGCGTCACCGTCGTAGTTCGCGTCCCAGACGTGGTGCAGGATATCGGCCTTGCTGACCGCGTCGCCGGCCCGCCGCATGAGGAACTCCAGCAGCGAGAACTCGCGCGGGGTGAGTTCGATGGCCTTCTCGCCGCGGTGCACCGTGTGGGCGGCCGGGTCGAGAACGAGATCGCCGACGGTCAAGGACGCTGGACGAGGGGTCACGCCTCGGCGCATCAGAGCTCGGATCCGGGCCAGCAGGACAACGAACGAGAAGGGTTTGGTCAGGTAGTCATCGGCGCCGAGATCGAGTGCGTCGGCCTCGTCGTACTCGCCGTCCTTGGCCGTCAGCATCAGGATCGGTACCCAGTTCTCCGCGGCGCGCAGGCGCTCGATGATCCGGTACCCCGACAACTCGGGAAGCATGATGTCGAGGATGACCGCGTCGTACGTGGTCTCCTGGGCAAGATGCAGGCCATCGGGTCCGGTGTGGGCGACATCGACGGTGAAGCCCTCTGCTCCGAGGCCGCGCTGCAGAGCAGAAGCGAGCCGTACCTCGTCCTCGACGATTAGCAAGCGCACGCGCTACTCCCTACGTCAGGGCCCCGACTGAGGTATGCCCGAGGACGATTCCCGGGTCGGTCGAGTCCGTTGTCAGACTGCCAGTGTGGACCTTTCAGAGCGCGGGCATGCCTCAGCCGCACCACAGCGCGCCGTCCGCACCCTGGGACCAGTGAGGGTTCCTTCCGTCGTGTCGCGGCATCCGTCGCTGCGATGGCTCGCCCCGATCGCGGTGGCGGGGCTGGCTGGGCTGGCGGCAACCGGCATGTTCCGGGCGGATGTCACCTCGGATTCTCTGCCCAAGGCCTCACCCGCCGCGCTGATCGCCGCCGTCCAAGCACCCATGACCGTCGCCTTCTCCGGCACCGTTATTTCGCGTCTGGATCTGGGCCTGCCCGAGATGCCGTCGCTCGGCGTGGACCGCCAGAGTGCCTCGGTGTCATCCTTGTTGTCGGGTTCGCACACCGTTCAGGTCTGGTACGGCGGAGAACAACGTCAGCGCATCGCGGTCCTCGGCTCCACCGACGAGACCGATGTGTTCCGGTCCGGCCCTGATTTGTGGCAGTGGAACAGTGCCGACCGCTCGGCCGTCCACACCATTCTTCCCCCATGGATGGGCTTGACCACCCCGGCTGCGGTGCCGACGCCGGCCGCGCTCGCCAGCCGCGCCCTGGAAAGCCTGGACCCCACCACGAAGATCGTTGTCCGGACCGATCATCGGGTCGCGAACCGCAGTGCCTACGAGTTGATCCTTACCCCGCAGACCCTGTCGACGCGGGTGGGCTCGGTGCACATTGCCGTCGACGGTCGGACCAAGGTGCCGCTCAGCGTGCAGGTCTACTCCCGCGGCGCGACCTCGGCCGCGATCGACGTGACCTTCACCAGCATCCGGTTCAATCATCCGCCGAAGACCTACTTCACGTTCACCCCGCCGTCGAACGCCAGCGTCCGCACGGTCGACCTGCGCGATTCTCCGCGCACGGCCAACGGCGCGACGGGACGGATCGGCACGTACGGATCGGGGTGGACGACGGTTTACACCTACCGGGCCCGTGGGCACCTCACCCTCGACCCGGCGCTGCGCAGCGCGTGCACTCGGGAGAGCGGCGCCTGGGGCAAGGGCGAGCTGTTCGCCTCGCAGTTGGTGAGCGTGCTCATCACCGACAACGGCCACATCTACGCTGGCGCCGTGGACCCGGACGCTCTCTTCGCGGCCGCGGGCTCGAGATAGCCCGAGCATGCCCGCGGCGATCGCGTCGGCTGCACTGACCAAACGCTTCGGGTCCGCGTGCGCTGTCGACGCGATCGATCTGGATGTCCCGGCGGGTTCGGTGTACGGCTTCCTCGGGCCGAACGGGTCGGGCAAGACGACGACGATCAGGATGCTGCTCGGTCTTGTGTTCCCGACCTCGGGCACTCACCAGTTGTTCGGCTCAGATATTTCGCATGACCGCGCAAAAGTATTGGGCCGCGTCGGCGCCCTGGTCGAGGGCCCGGCCTTCCATCCTTACCTGAGTGGCGCCGCCACTCTGGCCCGCCTGGACGCCGCCGATCGCACCACCGACCCGGCCACGGTGCGGCCCCGAATCGGCGCGGCGCTGGACCGGGTCGGTCTCGGCCCGGCTGCGGGTAAGAATTACCGCATCTACTCACTCGGGATGCGCCAGCGACTCGGTATCGCGGCCGCCCTGCTGCGCCCGCGCGACCTGCTGATCCTCGACGAGCCGACGAATGGACTCGACCCCCAGGGAACCCGCGAGGTCCGCACTCTCGTCGGTGAGCTTGCCGACGAGGGGGTCACCGTCTTCCTGTCCTCGCACCTGCTCAGCGAGGTCGAACAGATGTGTACGGACGTCGGGGTGATGAGCGCCGGCCGGCTGGTGTGGCAGGGCAGGTTGGCCGATCTGCGCGGCGGCCAGGTCCCGAGGGCGCGGGTCGAGACAGCGGACGTCGACGCGGCGGCGTCGGCGATGGCCCGCGCCGGGCTCGATGACATCGCGCGATCCGAGGGGCTGGTGTCCGCGCTGCTCGGCGACGTCCCGGCTGAGCGGGTGGTCGAACTTCTGGTGCGCGCGGGCGTCGGCGTCCGGAGCTTCACGGTGGTCCGCCCGACTCTCGAGGAGCAGTTCGTCGCGCTGACGGGGGACGGCTTCGATGTCTCGGGCTAGGTTCGCCCGCTCGGAGATCTCGATGATCTTTCGGCGGCGTCGCAACGTCGTCCTGCTCACCGTGCTCGCGCTCGTGCCCGTCCTCATCTGCGCCGCGGTCCGGGCGAGTGGGCGCGACGGCCACGGTGGGTCGATCTTCGGTGGCATCACCGAGAACGGACTGTTCGCCGCGCTCGCCGCATTCCTGGCCGCCGGACCCCTGTTCCTTCCGCTGGTCGTGTCGGTCGTCGCCGGCGACTCGATCGCGGGCGAGGCGAGCAGCGGGACCCTGCGGTACCTGCTCGCGGTACCCGTCGGCCGGACCCGCCTGCTCGCGGTCAAGTTCGGCGCGGCGACGATCTGGTGCCTGGCGTGCGTGGTGTCCATCGCCGCCCTCGGCCTGCTGGCCGGCCTCGTGTTCTTCCCCAACGGGCGGCTGACGCTGCTGTCCGGTGCGACGGTGTCGTACGCGCAGGGCGCCCTGCGACTGGCGGCCGTGACGGGCTACGTGGGCCTGACGATGCTCTTCGTGGCCGCGCTCGGAGTGTTCGTGTCGACCTCGACCGAGGTACCGATCGCGGCGATAGCGGCCACCTTGACCCTGACCATCGTCAGCCAGGTCGCCGACGCGATCCCCCAGTTGTCCGCGATCCACTCGTGGCTGCCGACGCACTACTGGCTGGCGTGGGTTAACCTGCTGCGGGACCCGGTCGACACCGGCGACATGAGCACCGGACTGCTCGTCACGCTCGGGTACGTGGCGTTCCTGCTGTCCATGGCCTGGGCGAGGTTCGGCGGCAAGGACATCACGAGCTAATTGCCGGGGTGCGTTCCTGGAGTCGAGCGGTCCGGCGGCTACTGCAGGTAGCGGTCGACCTCGTCCTCGGAGCGTTCGGTGGCCTGGTCGGGGTCCTCGCCGAACTCCTCGCGCGCGCGTCGCTGGCGCAGCAGGTCCCAGGTGCGGTCGAGTTCGTGTTGGATCTTGTCCAACCGTCGGCGGTCATCGCTGTTGAGACGGTGCTTCGCCGCACGCAACGTCTTCTCCTGCGCCACCAGATCGTGGATGTGCGCGAGAACGATGCTGTCGTCGGTGGTCATCTGCTCACGGCGCTCCTCGATCGAGGTGGTGATACTCGGCGTTGGGTTGCTGCCCGGTGGCCAGCGCCATCCGGTTGGTGAAGTTGTACATGGAGGCGATCTCCGCGACGTCCCAGATCGCGTGATCGTCCAGACCGACGGCCCGCAGCGATTCCAGGTCCTGCTCGCTCATCTCGTGCGGCCGCGCGGTGAGCTTCTCGGCGTACGCGCAGATCGCGGTGCGGCGTTCGTCCAGCCCGGCGTGGCGCCAGTTCGTCGCGATGTAGTCGGCAGTGGCCTCGGCCTGGGCGCTCCCTCCCAGCGCGTGACGCAGCGCGTGGCCGTGCGAAACGATGCAATAGGTGCAGCGGTTCCATGCGCTGACGACGACAGCGATCATCTCCCGGTCGGCCTCGTCGAGGCTCTCGGTCGGTTCATGCAGCAGCCGATAATGCCCGAACCACGCCGAGAACCGCTCGGGGCGGTAGCTGTAGGAACGAAAGACGTTGGGGACG
Organism: Jatrophihabitans sp.; assembly: GCA_039937915.1. GTDB lineage: Bacteria > Actinomycetota > Actinomycetes > Mycobacteriales > Jatrophihabitantaceae > Jatrophihabitans. Next base: position 8,747 of record JBDTFN010000284.1, read on the forward strand.
AATCCCATCGCCTCGCGGGCTTTGCCGAACAACCCCTGCAGGCGTTCGGGCAACTCCGACTCTTCGGGGACGGGGAAGAACCACGCAGCTCTGGCCATGACTCGACCGTAGACCCGATCGCTCAGAGGGTGGCGCGCCAGTCCAGCCAACGCTTCAGGGTCGACAGGTCATAGTCCGGCCCGCCGACACCGACGGTGAACAGGGTCGCGCCGGCCTCGACCATCGGCGGGCCGACCTGCGCCGGGTCGCCCTTGGGTGCACCCACCGAGCACTCGATCTCGGCCACGTCACGCTCGAACGCGCTGCAGTGATCGGCCAGCACCTGGTGCTTGTGCGTGAAGGTGTCCAGGTCGCTGAAGGAGTGCCAGAGGTCAGCGTGACGAGCGACCATCCGCAGCGTCTTCTTCTCCCCGCCGCCCCCGATCAGAACCGGGATCTTGCGGGTCGGTGCCGGGTTCAGCTTCGCCCAGCGCGCCTCGATGCGCGGCAGGTCATCGCGCAGTTTGTTCAACCGGTCGCCGGCCGTACCGAACTCGTAGCCGTACTCGTCGTAGTCGCGTTGGAACCAGCCCGAGCCGATGCCGAGGATCAGCCGCCCGCCGCTCATGTGGTCGACGGTGCGCGCCATGTCGGCGAGCAGTTCGGGGTTGCGATAGCTGTTGCACGAGACGAGGGCGCCGATCTCGACGCGCGAGGTCTGTTCGGCCCACGCCCCGAGCATCGTCCAACACTCGAAGTGCTTGCCGTCGGCCGCGCCGTAGAGCGGGTAGAAGTGGTCCCAGTTGAAGATGATGTCGACGCCGAGTTCCTCGGCTTGGGCGACCGTGCGACGGATCGCGTCGTACTCGGCCTGCTGCGGTTGGATCTGAAGGCCGATGCGGATCGGTCGGTTGCTCATCCTCTGGACGCTAGTACGCCCCCGGTTTCCCGCTGCACCGAACCTCGATAAAGTCGCGTGGTGACCCAGCCGGGAGGACGCGCTCAGCCCGCGGACGCGGGACGAGAGGGCCGTGCTGCCGGTCTCGCGACCGCGCTGCCGCGGGTGCACGAGGCTGGGCCGGCGGTCCTCGTCGTCGATCTCGCCAGCCTCGAGGTCACGTATGCCAACGACCTTGCTCGCCAGCTCGCCCCTGGTCTCGACCTGCCCGTCCCGGTCGACGCCTGGTCGCGACGCGCAGGCCTCGAGCGGGCCGCCGGGACGGATCTGCTGGACGAGCCGGAACAGTCGGTCGGTGTGGCCGAGTTGTTGCGGCGGGTCGCGCACGGCGAGCCGGTCACCGCCGAGGCCGTCACCGCCATGCATCCGACAACGATCACGACAGCGCGCGAGACGCTGTGGATGCTGGGACTACCACTCCGGCAGGTGCCCGAGCCGCTCTCGTCGCTGGCGATCCTGGTGTTCCTGCCCGCCGGCACCGCTGCGCTGGTCGGCGGCGGCGGCGGGCGGGCGTCCATGGCGTCGCTTCGTGATCGAGCCGTGCTGGCGACCCGGATGTCGTTCACCATCACTGATCCACGCGCGCCGGACGCGCCGCTGGTGTGGGTCAACCCGGCGTTCACCGAGACCACCGGTTATACCTTCGAGGAATCCGTCGGGCGCAACTGCCGCTTCCTGCAAGGGGAGCACACCGACCCGGCCTCGGTTGAGGAGATCCGCCGGAGCCTGGCTGCGGGCCGGTCGCTGACCATCACCTTGCTGAACTACCGCAAGAACGGATCGTCCTTCTGGAACGAACTGTCGATCTCGCCGGTGCACGACGAGACGGGCACGATCACGCACTTCATCGGGGTGCAGGCCGACGTCACGGCCCGGGTGGAGGCTCAGCGGGCCCGCGATGACGCGCTCGCGCAGGTGGCGCGAGCCGCCGATCGGCTGGCGCTGCTCGCGGACTTCACCTCCCGGATGGCGATGAGTCGACACCCCGGCCAGATCGTCGACCTGCTCGCCGACGCGCTCGTTCCTCGTGTCGCCACCTGGGCGCTCGTGTGCATCACCGACGAGACCGGCCGCATCGCGCGCCCCCATGTCCTGCACGAGCGTGGCACGACCGACCCGACGATCGCAGACCTGATGGACTCGTTGCAGCAGGCCGTGCCCGAGCAGTTGCAGGGCACGAGCCCCGTGTTGCGGGTGCTCAACGGGGACGCCCGGCACGTGCTGATCAACGACTACGACACCGAGCCGCCCGAGGTCACCGGCGCGGCCCGCGACGATCGCACCTCGATCCTGCACCGGCTCGATACCCGCAGCGTCATCGTGGTGCCATTGCTGGCCCGCAGCGGGATCCTCGGGGCGGTGGCGCTGGTCGGTGACCGCAGCAGGGAACCGTTCGGTGGTAGCGAGCTCGCGCTCGCCCAGGACGTCGCGGTGCGCGCCGGTCTGATGCTCGAGAACGCCCAGTTGTACGCGCGGGAACGAGCGGCCGCCGCGACGCTGCAGCGAAGCCTGCTGCCGCGGCTTCCGGATCTCGAGGACGTCACCGTGGCGGCGCAGTACGTCCCGGCCACCGACGAGGCGGCCGTCGGCGGTGATTGGTATGACGTCTTCGCGGTGAAGGGTGGCGACACGGTCGCCGTCGTGGTCGGCGATGTCATGGGGCACGACATCGACTCGGCCGCGCGCATGGGCAAGCTGAGCACCATCGTCCGGTCCTACGGTTGGCCCGGCAGCGATCCGCGTACCGTCCTCGCCGCGGTCGATGATCTGCTCGGCGGCGGCCGGCTGGACCTGCTCGCGACCTGCTTGTACGCGACGTTGACGCGTACCGCCGCCGGGGCGACGCTGCGCTACTCCAGCGCCGGGCATCCACCGGCCTTGCTCCGCGAGCCGGACGGCACGGTCCGCCAGCTCGAGGGGGCCCGTGGCGTCATGCTCGGCGTCTCCCGGCTCATGCCCAAGGGCTACGAGCGCCCCCCGGACGACTGCCTGCAGCTGGCACGGGGTAGCACGCTGATCTGTTTCACCGACGGACTGACCGAGGCGTTCGCCGCAGAGCCGGACATGGACGAAGGACTCGCCGAGCTCGCCCGCCTCACCAGCCAGCTGCCCCTGGACGCCTCGCCGAGCACGATCATCGCCACCCTCACCGGGGCGGCCGTGCGCCACAACGACGATGTTGCCGTCGTCGCGATCTGCATCGACTGACTGCTCAGCCGAGCAACACGAGCTCCAGCGAGGCGTCACCCGCGCCTGCGATGCGCACCGGTACGCCCCAGTCCTGCCGCGCGAGGTGGCAGGCCGGATGTTCCCCGGCCCCGTCGCAGGTCGCGGCCCGGGCGGTCACCTGCAGCACGCCGGAGCCGTCGGCGAGGCGGATACGGCGGCTCAGCTCACTCGACTCGCCGCCGCCGGACACGAGCAATTCCGGTGGTGAGGCCGACACCGTGACGTGGACGGCGGGCCCGAAGCGGTCGTCGAGGGCCCGGCCGGGCGGCGGGGTGAAGGCGATGCTGAGCTCGACGTCCCCGGCCCGCAGCGTCGTCGGCGCTCGTTCGGAGCGCAGCGCAGCTCCGCGGACGAGTTCGGCGGCCGGTACCGGCTGGACCAGTCGGTGCGCAGCCGACTCGACGACGATGAGTTCGCCGGCGACCAGCACGGCGCCAGATGGTTCGGCGAGCCCGTGCGCCAGCGTCGAGACCTCGTCGGTAGCGGGGTCGTAGCGGCGCACGGCACCGTTGTAGGTGTCGAGCACCGCGACGCTGTGGTCGGCCAGCACGATCACGCCGAGCGGATGCTGCAGGCGGGCCGTGGCGGCCGGTCCGTCCACGTGCCCGAAGTCGAACAGCCCCTCGCCGACGACCGTGCTCACGGTCGCGTCCAGGCCGATCCGGCGCAGTGCGGAGGACTCGGCGTCGACGAACCAGACGTGCTCACCGTCCACCGCCAGCCCGGACGGCTGGGCGAGCCAGGCGTCCACGCCCGGACCGTCGCGCAGCCCCTCGACGGTCGTCCCGGCCAGGACCTCGATGGCCTCGTTGGTGGGGTCGAGGCTCAGGAGCAGGTGGACCCCGGCGGCCGCGACGACCACGCGCCCGGCGGCCGGCCACCACGCCACGTCCCAGGGCGAGAGCACGCTGGGGATCGCGCCGGTCACGGTGCGGGCGTCAGCCACCGCGGCAGACAGATCGATGGTGGCGATGATTGCTCGGTCGGCCAGCCGGATGCCGCGCAGCACGTGGTTGGCGGTGTCGGCGACAAGAACGTCGTAGGGGGCCACGCCGACGGGCAGGAGGGTCAACCCGTTCGGTTCGGCGAACGGCGCGCCACGCTCACCGGATCCGTACCTGGCCAGCACGGAACCGTCGCTCGCGTCGATCTCGACGACCTGATGATGACCGGCGTCGGCGACGAGTAGGGACTCGCAGGGCCGGCCGTTGCGCTCGGCCGGCAGCAGGATCGCGCCGGCCGGGAAGCGCAGATCCCCCGCGCGGGGGGCCGGCGCTAGGTAGGGCCCGTCGCCCCGGTGCAGCGTTCCGCGTTCGTCGTGTTCGGCGAGGAGCGTGCTGAGCAATGCGTCGAGCGCGCCGACCTGCCCCTCGCCGGCGGCGTGTGCGACGACGTACCCCTCGGGATCGATGAGGACCAGCGTCGGCCACGCCCGCACGGCGTACTGACCCCACAGCTCGAGCCCCGGGTCGTTGAGGACGGGGTGGTGGACCTCGTAGCGTTCGACCGCCGCGCCGAGAGCGACTGGGTCGGCCTCGTGTGGGAACTTCGGCGAGTGGACGCCGATCACGGTGAGCACGTCGGCGTGGGCGATTTCGAAGGGGCGCAGTTCGTCCACCACGTGCAGGCAGTTACCGCAGCAGAAGGTCCAGAAGTCCAGCAGGACGAATCGGCCGCGCAGCCCCGCAAGCGTGATCGGAGCCGCGGTGTTGAACCATCGACCGTCGATCAGTTCCGGTGCCCGGACGCGGGGTCCGGTCCGCAGCGAGTCCATGCCAGTTTCAAGGTGCGGCCGGCACGCGATGTTCCGCCGCGGTGCTCGATCCCCAGATACCTGAACCCGGCTTAACCCACACGGCTCTCGTCCGTATGGACGAGAGCCGAAGGCCGGGCCGGTGGGGGAACGGCCCGGAAGGCCACGCGATTACTGACCGCGGTAACCCGAGCGGGTCGCGGCGGCGAACAGTTCCTGCTGCATGGACGGCGAGGCGTTGACGACAGCGCGGTTGAACTCGCGGTACTGACGGCGAGCGCGCATCTTGCGAGCGATGTTATGCATGTGATCCTCCGTTGTGTTCTGTTAAGCAGTATACCGTCTCAACGGAACAGATCACGTCTGTATGCCTGTCGGTGGCTAACGTCACTAGGGTGTGTGTCGCAGACCGCCAAAGATGTAGCGGGTGCGCGGTTGCCTACATCACAGCCAGACCGGGATCGGCCAGCAGTTGCGCGACATCGGCCAGGAATTGCGATCCCTGCTGCCCGTCGACGAGTCGGTGGTCGAAGGACAACGCGAGCTGCGTGACCCACCGCGGTTCGATGCGCTCGTCGGTTCCGGTCCCGACCACCCACGGCATCCGGCGCACCGCGCCGAAAGCCAGGATGCCCGCCTCGCCCGGGTTCAGGATCGGCGTCCCGGTGTCGACCCCGAACACGCCGACATTGGTGATGGTGAACGTTCCCCCGGCCATGGCCCCCGGTGAGGTCTTGCCGGCGCGCGCGGTCTCGACCAGGTCGCCGATGCCCTGCGCGAGTTCGAGCAGGGACAACCCGTGCGCATCGCGGATGTTGGGCACGACCAGACCGCGACCGGTGGCGGCGGCGATCCCGAGATTGACGTAGTGCCGAAGGACGATCTCACCGGCCGCTTCGTCCCACGTCGAGTTCACCTCCGGAGTTCGGGGCAGTGCCCGTAGGACGGCGCCGGCCACGAAGAGCAGCGGTGAGATCTTCACATCGCGGAACTCCCGGCGTGCGGCGATCCGGTCCCGGAGCTCCATCGTCGCGGTCACGTCGACGGTGACGAACTCGGTGACGTGCGGCGCGGTGAACGCCGAGGCCACCATCGCCGCCGCCATGTGCTTGCGCACGCCCTTGATGGGGATTCGGGTCTCCCGTTGTCCCGGGCTGAGCTCGCCGCGCTGGTGCACCGCGGCGGAGCGACTCGTACTCGGTGCATCTGCGGCCGAGTGCACGTCGTCGCGGGAGATGGTGCCATTCGGCCCGCTCGGCGTGATGCCGTTCAGATCCACGCCGAGATCCTTGGCCAGTTTGCGCACCGGTGGCTTGGCCAGCACCCGGCTTCGGGACGGCTGGACAGGCGGCTCCGGTTCGACCTCGGCCGGTGGCGGGGCAGGATGTTCGGCCGCGGCAGGAGGGAGATTGAACGAGGCCTGGGCCCCGGCGTTGGTCGCTGCCGGGACCGGCGTCCGACGACGCCGGCGGGTACCGGACTCCTCGCGGGGTCCGTAGCCGACAAGCGTCATCTGCTTCTCTTCGCCGGCTCCGGGCTCGCCGGGCGTCGTCGGAACGAGATCGTGCGCGGCGCGTGCACCGGCATCCCCGTCCTCGTCGGTGACCTCGATCGAGATGATCGGCGTCCCGACCGGGACCGTCTCGCCCTCCTCGGCGTGCAGCCCTGTGACCACGCCGGCGAACGGGGACGGCAACTCGACCGCGGCCTTCACCGTCTCGACCTCGGCGATCGTGTCGTTCACCTCGACGGTATCGCCGACGGCGACCGTCCACTTCAGGATGTCGCCCTCGGTCAGCCCCTCACCGAGGTCGGGCAGCTTGAACTGCTTGATGCTCATGCGGGACCTCGCTTCGCTCGGTGTCCGGCTTCGCATCCAACTGTGCTGATGGTTCGCTCGCAAGCGTCGCTCACGATCAGTACCCCAGGCTCTGGTCGACGGCGTCCAGGACGCGGTCCAGATTCGGCAGCCATTCGTGCTCGAGGCGACTCGGCGGGTACGGGGTGTCGTAGCCGGCGACCCGCAGCACGGGCGCTTCGAGGGAGTAGAACGCCTGCTCGGTCACCCGGGCAGCGATCTCAGCGCCCACGCCGAAGCTCTGGGGTGCCTCGTGGACGACGATCAGGCGCCCCGTCCGTCGCACGGAGTCAAGGATCGTCGGCATGTCCAGCGGCGACACCGAACGCAGGTCGATCACCTCGAGGTCGATGCCCTCCTCGGCCGCCGCCGCGGCGGCAGCCACCAGCGTCGGGACGGTGGGCCCGTAGCCCGCGATGGTCACGTGCTGGCCCGGCCGCAGCACCCGTGCCTGGTACAGCGGCGTCGGTTCGGCAGCAATCTCGGCCTTCGCCGCGTGGTACAGCCGCTTGGGCTCGATGAAGATCACCGGATCGTCGTCGGCGATCGCCTCCTGGATCATCCAGTAGGCGTCGGAGGGGTCCGAGCACGCGACAACCTTGAGGCCCGCCGTGTGCGCGAAGTAGGTCTCGACCGATTCGCTGTGGTGCTCCACCGCGCCGATCCCGCCCCCGGACGGGATGCGAATGGTGATCGGCATTCGGACCTTGCCCGCGGAACGGTTGTGGAACTTCGCGACCTGGCTGACGATCTGGTCGAAGCCGGGGAAGACGAACCCGTCGAACTGGATCTCGCAGACCGGTCGGTACCCGCGGATCGCGAGCCCCACCGCAGTGCAGATGATGGCCGACTCGGCCAGTGGCGTGTCGATGACGCGCGCTTCGCCGAAGTCCTTCTGCAGGCCATCGGTGATGCGGAAGACGCCGCCGAGCTTGCCCACGTCCTCGCCCATGACCAGGACCTTCGGGTCGGCCTCCATGGCCTTGCGCAGGCCGTCGTTGAGAGCCTTGGCCATGGTCATCGCGGTCATGCGGCAG
>JBDTFN010000285.1:0-5206 GCA_039937915.1 Jatrophihabitans sp.
GTAGGACGTCATGGCAATACGCAAGAACTCGTCGGTGATGACTGCCGCTCCCTCTGTCCGGTGCGCCCTGGTCGACCCCTGGTGCAGCCTCGGGCGGCGGGGAACGTGAGCAGATTCTAATTCCCGCTCATTCTGCGCCCGCCGGGACCCCGCTGATCCGCGAACGAACCTCCGCCCGCGGGTTGTACGGTTCTGACCACCGAGGTGACTGATGTGGGGATACCCTCTGCCCATTCGGTGCGACGAAGGGTGGATGGTTCCGTGCTGACCCAGCGTTGTCGGTCCCGAGCATCCGTGGCGCTGGCCTGCGCGCTCACCGTTGCGCTGGCCGGCTGCGGCTGGTTCGGCGGCGGTGGGTCGAGTTCGTCCTCGGTGTCGGTGTTCGACGTCAAGCCCGGGCAATGTTTTGTCGCACCGTCGACGGTGAAGGCCGAGCTGGACTCGCTGACCAAAACAGCGTGCAGCAAACCGCACACCCAGGAGTCCTACGCGAGCGTGGCCTACACGCCCGCCGCGACAGCAGCCAAGAGTTCGGCGTTTCCCGGTGCCGATGTCCTGACGACGTTCGCGCAAGGTGCCTGCGCGCAGGCCTACGCGGGTTACGTCGGCGTCGACTATCTCGATTCCAGCCTCTTTTTCACCTACCTCCTTCCATCGGCGCGCAGTTGGGAACAGGATGCTGATCGCAAGATCCTGTGCTTCGTCACGACCACCGGCGCGAAGCTGACCAAGTCGGTCAAGGGATCGAAGTTGTGAGGAGCACTCCATGCCGCTGTCGGCAGTGACCGGGGCCATGATGCAATGCAGCTTTGGCCTTGCCCCCTCCACGTTGAACGCGCTGCCGACTCCGAAGGTGATGATCGAGGGGCGTCCGGCCGCGGTCATCACCAGCACCATCACCGGCGCGAACATCCCACCCTTCGGAATGTGCACCAGTCTGGCGAACCCCACCGTGGCCGCGGCCACCAGCGCAGCGCTCGGGGTCTTGACGCCGATGCCCTGCATTCCCACGATCACCGGCCCGTGGCTTCCCGGCGCGATCAAGACGCTCGTGGGCGGCATACCGGCGCTGACCTCAGGATCGATCTGCATCTGCGCCTTCGGCGGGGTCGTGTCGATGACGATGACCGGTGCGGTGAAGACCCAGGCCAGCTAGCGATCTCGTGAAAACCCGCCAAAAGTTCTGAAACTGCGGAAAAAGGCGGATACATCAGAGGCCCCACGCGGACCCTTTTGTTGTGTTTCACCCAAGATTGATCAAGGACTTTTGCCTAGTTTTCACGTGGTACTAACGCAGCCAGGCAAGTTGGAGTAACTTCTGCCCGGTGTGATCAACAGCGCACGAACGATCGACCCCTGAAAAAGAAACGGAGCACTGCGTTATGCCCACTTACACCGCCCCTGGCGTCTATGTCGAAGAGGTCGCTTCCTCGCAGAAGGTGCTGTCAGCGGCCCCGACAGCAGTGGCGGCGTTCGTCGGCTTCACCGAGCGTGCTCCGAACGATGACCCGAACGATCCGAACGGTCTTGCGCCCCGGCTGGTGACGAGTTGGTCGCAGTTCGAGGCCCTGTACGGCGGCTTCGCCCCCAACTGCATCCTGCCGCTGTCGGTGTACGGCTACTTCGCCAACGGCGGCAGCATCGCCTACATCTGTCGCATCCCCAACACCGATCCATCCGGGAAGCCCTCGACCCTCGCCCTACCGGCCGCCGACCGCGCGCTCGGCACCCCGCTGAAGATCGAGAGTGTCGACCCCGACGCCGACATCACCGTGGCGATCGAGACCGAGGACGGCGGCGAGGAAGCGCCGGACGGCCCGTCCCCGTTCACACTGACTGTTCTTGTCGGCGGAGACGCGGTGGAGTCCTACCCGCACCTGGGCTTTGGCGCGGGCGACAGCAACGTGGTCACGGTCGTGAACAAGACCTCCACCCGCATCAAGGTCGAACTTGATCTCGACAAGGGCGTCGACCTCGACTCACAGCTCGAGGTGCTCAGGCCCGTCCGCTATTCCCTGGAGAAGGCCGATCCCATCCCGGTGCCGGTCACCGGCCGCAAGTTCGCCGGCTCGGAGTCCGCCCGCAACGGCATCAACGGCCTTGCCGTCGCCGATGACGTCACGATGGTCGTCATCCCCGACCTCGTCACCGCCGCCACCAAGGAGGACGGGTCGCTCGACCTGAACCTCTGGAAAGCCGTCCAGACTGCGGTGATCTCGCACTGCGAGCAGAACGGCAACCGGATGGCCGTTCTGGACGCGCCCCCCGGCATGACCCCCCAGCAGATCAAGGAATGGCGCAGCGAGGTCGCGATGTACGACTCGGCGTACGCCGCGCTGTACTACCCCTGGGTCAAGGTCGAGAACCCGATCGGAGTCAACGGCAACTCGGAGGTGTTCATCCCGCCGTCGGGCCACGTCGCCGGTGTCTGGGCTCGGACCGATGAGACCCGCGGGGTGTGGAAGGCCCCGGCCAACGACACGATGCGCGGCGTGCTCGACATCGAGCGCACGGTGACCCAGAACGAGCAGTCACTGCTCAACCCGATCGGCATCAACTGCATCCGGCCCTTCGGCACGCGCGGCATTCGCATCTGGGGCGCGCGCACGCTCGCCTCGGACAGCGACTGGCGCTACATCAACGTGCGTCGCCTGTTCAACATGATCGAGGCGACGATCCTCGAGGGCACCCAGTTCGCCGTCTTCGAGCCGAACGACATGAGCCTGTGGGAGGGCGTGAGCCGGACCCTGACCGCATTCCTGCGCGGTCTGTGGTCGGCTGGCGCGCTGTTCGGCGCCACGGCGGACCAGGCCTTCTACGTCAAGTGCGACGCCGAGACCAACCCGCCCGAGTCCATCGACGAGGGCAAGCTCATCGTCGAAGTGGGCATTGCGCCGGTCAAGCCGGCCGAGTTCGTCGTCTTCCGCATCAGCCAGCAGAAGCAGACCGCCGCGTAAGCGACGGCACCATCACCCACCGTCGCTAGCAATGGAGAACAAGAATGCCTAACGAACTACTCAAGACCGACATGCTGGTCGCCCAGAACTTCTTCCTCGAGATCGACGGCGAGGTGGTGTCCAGCCTGTCCGGCGTGTCGGGTCTCGACATCGAGATGGATGTCGTCACCTCGACCCAGGTCGGCAAGGATGGCAAGCAGCAGATCATCAAGACCAGGGGCGGCGCCAACAAGGCCCCTGACCTCAGCCTGACCCGACTGGCACCGGCCGATTCCGGAAGTGACGCGCTGTGGAAGTGGTTCAACGCCATTCACAGCGGCGGGATGAGCCTGAAAGATCGGTCCGGCCAGCGCAAGAGCGGCTCCATCGTGATGTATGACTCGACCCACGCCGAGATCGCTCGGTTCAACTTCGAGAACGCATGGCCGACGAAGATCTCCACCGACGCGTTGAGCGTCGACTCGAATGACCCGGTGAAGGAAACGGTCACCCTGGCGTGCGAGTCACTCGTCCGCAAGAAGTGACCTCCTGTCGATGAGTGGATTGAAGACCAGCTACGAGTTCACGCTTCCACGTGGCTACGTGGACGACAGTGGTCAGCTCCATCGGACCGGGACCATGAGGCTCGCCACGGCGCGCGACGAACTCGCGCCGTTGCGGGACCCCATGGTGACCGGTCCGGACGACCCGCGACTGACGGTGCTCGTACTGGCCCGCGTGGTGGAGAAGCTGGGCGACATCACCATGGTGACGGCGTTCGAGATCGAGGGGCTCTTCGCCGTCGACCTCGCGTTCCTCCAGGATTTCTACGGGGTGATCAACTTCGGCAGCCAGGACGAGTACGAGGCCCTGCTGGCGGCGCAGCAGGGCAGCCCCCTGCTCGGTACCACCGAGGCACCGTCCGCACAGACCGCAGCGGAGCCCGAGACCCAGGCAACGCAGGGCCCCGGCTCATCGCAGGATCCTTCTCGACCGCCGGTTCGCGCTAGCGTCGAGGAGATCCCTCGCCGGAACTAGTAGGTGATGACCCGTGATGCGCTATCCGACCGACGCGCTGTGGCAGGAGATCGCCTACCTCGCCTACCACCTGCATTGGCAGATGGCCGACCTGCTCGACCTCGAGCACATGGATCGAGTGAGGATGGTGCGGGCCGTGGCGTCGCTGAACGAGCGTGCGTGGGAGGCAGTCCGTGACTACGCCCAGTAGCCAGACGCCGCTCGGCGGTGATCTGCCGCTGGCCAACCGCTTCCTCTTCGAGGTCGACGGGGTGGAGATCGGCGTTTTCCAGGAGGTGTTCGGGCTTCAGGTGACGGTGCAGGTCGACGAGATCGCTGAGGGCGGGCAGAACGGCTTCGTCCACAAGTTGCCCTCCCGGATGAGCTGGCCGAACCTGGTGTTCCGCCGCGGGCTGACGCAGAGCGACGCGCTGTTCGACTGGATGGCCAAATCCTCCGGCGAAGGTTTTGCCGGCAACCAGAACAAGCTGTCCCGCTCCACCGGTGCCGTGACCGCCCTTGACGCCGTCGGAGGGCGGCTGCGCTCCTGGGAGTTCCGCGAGGTCTTCGCCGTGCGCTGGAAGGGCCCGGACTTCTCGGCTGGGCAGAACCAGGCACTCGAGGAGGAGCTCGAGGTCGCCCACCACGGCTTCAAATCCAAGACCCAGAGCAGCGGCTGATGGACAGCTCCGCTCCGTCGACGCACCGGCACGAGTTGACCGACGACGACCTGAACGAGCGCACCCGGCTCGGCCGCGACGTCGGCCGGCGGTTGCGTCGTCCCGGTATGCCGGCCGGTCATCAGCGTCCTGCGCGACTGGGCAGCATCGCCTCAGCCGTCACCCGTTTCGCGGCATCGACCTCGCGTCCGGTGACGATGCGACGAGCATTGCAGGGGCCGGCGTCGGTGGCCGTACCCACGTCAAGCGCTTCGGAGGTCGCCCCGCCGCGCTGGTGGACGCCCACCCACACCGAGCACGCCGATTCGACCGGCGTCGACGAACTGCCGGCCAGGGGACTTCCCCGAGCGGTGCGTCGAGTTCCGAACCAGGAGACCTGGACGCCGGGCGGGATCGCGACCGGAATGCGACCGGACATCGTCAACGTCCGCAGACCGGCCGCCGTCACTGCTGCTGGCCCGATGCTCATGCAACAGGACAAGGCACGACTTACTCCGCGCCAAGGACCGGTGCAGTCCCCGGCGGCCGGCAGCACGGGATCGGCTGACCCACCCTCGGGGCGGCCGTCGGGAG
>JBDTFN010000286.1:0-16484 GCA_039937915.1 Jatrophihabitans sp.
GGCATCGAGAAGGCCGATCGCACCGGCAACATCAGCTACGACCCGGACAACCACGACTTCATGGTGCGCATCCGGCAGGCCAAAGTCGACGGGATCGCCCGCTCCCTGCCCCCGACCGAGGTCGACGATCCCGACTCCGACGCCACCGTCCTGGTGCTCGGCTGGGGTTCGACCTACGGCCCGATCGGTGCCGCGTGCCGCCAGGTCCGCGCCGCGGGGTCGTCCATCGCCCAGGTTCACCTGCGGCATCTGAACCCGTTCCCGGATGATCTCGGCGAGATCCTCGCCCGCTACGACAAGGTGGTGATCCCCGAGATGAACCTCGGCCAACTCGCCATGTTGATCCGGGCGAAGTACCTCATCGACGCGGTCAGCGTCACCCAGGTCCGCGGGCTGCCCTTCAAGGCCGACGAGCTAGCCGAGATGCTCCAGTCGACGATCGGAAGTGAGTGATCAACCATGACTGAGGATGCCGCTGTCCCGCGTGGCCCCCGCGATCTCGGCCTCAAGGCCAAGGACTTCAAGACCGATCAAGAGGTGCGGTGGTGCCCCGGGTGCGGGGACTACGCGATCCTTGCCGCCGTCCAGGGCTTCATGCCCGAGCTCGGCATCCCTCGCGAGAACATCGTGTTCATCTCCGGCATCGGCTGCTCCTCGCGCTTCCCGTACTACATGAACACCTTCGGCATGCACTCCATCCACGGGCGTGCTCCGGCGATCGCGACCGGTCTATCGACCTCTCGCACGGACCTCTCGGTCTGGGTCGTCACCGGCGACGGCGACGCGCTGTCCATCGGCGGCAACCACCTCATCCACGCACTACGACGCAACGTCAACCTCAAGATCCTGCTGTTCAACAACCGGATCTACGGCCTGACCAAGGGCCAGTACTCCCCGGCCTCGGAGGTTGGCAAGATCACCAAGTCCTCCCCGATGGGTTCGATCGACAACCCGTTCAATCCCGTGTCGGTCGCGCTCGGCGCCGAAGCGACCTTCGTCGGCCGGACCCTCGACAGCGACCGTAAGCACCTGCAATCGGTGTTGCGCGCCGCCGCCGCCCACGACGGCACCGCGCTTGTCGAGATCTACCAGAACTGCAACATCTTCAACGACGGCGCGTTTGACGTCCTCAAGGACAACGAGACCAAGGACGACTGGACGATCCGGATGGAACACGGCCAGCCGCTGCGCTTCGGCATCCCCGGCGAGGACGGCACCGGCTCGAAGGCAGTCGTCCGAGACGAGGTCGGCAACCTTTCGATCGAGGACGACGTGGCCGTCGACGACCCACGCGTGGTCGTCCACGACGCGCACAACGAGAACCCGGCCTACGCCTTCGCCTTGTCCCGGCTGCAGTCCGACGATTCGCGCTACGCCCCGATGGGCGTCTTCCGCAGCGTCGAACGGCCGACCTACGACAAGCTGATGGGCGACCAACTCGAGCAGGCCGCGGCCAAGGCTCCCGGTGACGACGCAGCGCTCCAGTCGTTGCTCATGGGCGCCGACACGTGGTCGGTGGCCTGACCCCCCCGACACGCATGAGGAGCACGGTATTCGTGCTTCGATGCAGCCATGACCAATCCCGATGATGTCGAGCGCGTCGTCAGCGCCAGCCGGGAGATCGCCGCGCCTGCCGCGAAGATCTTCGAACTCATTGCCGATCCCGCTCAGCAGCCTCGCTGGGACGGCAACGAGAACTTGATGGAGGCACCCGACGGGCAGCGCATCCGCGCGCTGGGCGAGGTGTTCATCATGACGACCACGAAGGGCAACGTCCGGGAGAACCACGTCGTCGAGTTCGACGAGGGTCGCCGCATGGCCTGGCGACCGGCCGAACCGGGCGCGGTACCGCCAGGCCATCTTTGGCGATGGGAGCTCGAGCCGATCGACCCATCGAGTACGCGCGTCACGCACACCTATGACTGGACCCAGTTGACTGACGAGGAACGCTTCCCGCGGGCTCGGGCGACCACGACGGAGAGGCTTCAGGCCTCGCTGGACCGACTCGCAGGGCTTGCCGAGCGTGCTTGAGTCCTGCGCGCGTTGCTACCGGACGGGCGACGAGACACGCAGCGCGCACCCGTAGCCTGGACAGGTGCTGCACGAGCGCGAGGAGCGCCGCAAGGGTCTCGCGTTCGGCGCATCGTCCTACCTGCTGTGGGGAGCGTTTCCGCTCTATTTCCCGTTGCTCGAACCGGCGGGGACGATCGAGATCCTGGCCTCCCGGATGGCCTGGTCGCTCGTGGTCATGGTGGTCGTCCTGGGGTTCACCGGCGGTTTCGCCGGCGTCCGCCGCGCGGTTCGGGATCGTCGCACCTTCAGCATCCTGAGCCTCGCGGCGGTGTTCATCACCTCGAACTGGGGCGTCTACATCTACGGGGTGAACTCCGGGCACGTGGTCGAGACCAGCCTGGGCTACTTCATCAATCCGCTGTTCACCATCGTTCTGGGTGTGGTCGTACTCAAGGAACGGCTGCGTCCGCTGCAGTGGGCGGCGGTGGGAATCGGCGTCATCGCGGTAGCGGTCATTGCCATCGACTACGGACGGCCGCCGTGGATCGCGCTCATCCTCGCGTTTTCCTTCGGCATGTACGGCTTCTGCAAGAAGCGCGCGAACATCGGCGCCGCCGATTCACTGGCGGTCGAGACCGGCGTCCTGTTCGTGCCTGCGCTGGTGGTCCTGGCCGTTGTCGCCAGCCAAGGAAATCTCGTGTTCGGCACGCAGTGGTCGACGTCGGTCCTGCTGGCCAGTAGCGGCATCGTCACCGCAGTTCCCCTACTGCTGTTCGCCGCCTCCGCCACGCGGCTTCCGCTCAGCGTCATCGGTCTGCTGCAGTACATGACTCCGGTGCTGCAGTTCGCCGTCGGCGTCGGCATCAGGCACGAGAAGTTGCCCTTCGCCGAGCTCATCGGATTCATGCTGGTCTGGCTCGCGCTGATCATCCTGACCATCGACGGACTGCGCAGCCAGCGGGCCGCCCGGCAGTTCGCCCGGGCTGCCGTCGGCATGTGACGGGGTGCCGCGGGGCGCTGACCGCGATCGACCCCGGACCTGCCACGATCAAAGCATGACTGAGCCCACCGCCATGCTGGCGGCCCTGCGCGCCTCGTCCGCGGACCTGATGAATGGGCTCGCTGAGCACCAGTGGTCCGAGGACGACCTCCGGGCCCCGTCGCTGTGCGAGGGGTGGTCCCGCGGTCATGTGCTGACCCACCTCGCCCGAAACGCGGACGGGATCAGCACGACGCTGTCGGGCGCGCTGCGGGGTGAGGTCGTGCACCGCTATCCCGACGGGTGGGACGCGCGCAATGCCGAGATCACGGCCGGGGCGACCCGCGGCGTCGCTGCGCAGGTGGCCGACGTCGAACAGTCCGCGGCGCGGCTCGACCGGGTCTTCGGCGCCGTCACCGAGGCCGGGCTCTGGGGCGCGATGACCGATCAGGGTCACCGCGCCGACGAGTGGCCGGCCCGGCGGTTACGCGAGGTCGAGATACACCGCATAGACCTCGCCGGCACCTACCGTCCGTCGAGCTGGCCCTCGGTCCTGGTGGCCGACCTGCTGCCCGAGGCAGCCGGGACCCTGACCGGACGCACGACAGCCCCCCTGCTGGTTCGGGTGACTGCCGAGGGCTCCATCGTGCCCGACCTGGTCGGCGCGCAATGGTCGACCGCAGGGCCTGCCCCGCTCGAGGTTGCCGGACCAGATTTTGCGTTGCTGGCGTGGTTGGTCGGGCGCGGCTCGACGGTCAGCGCCCACCTTCAATCTCAGCCGGAGCTCACTCCCTGGGGCTGAGGCCGGTTCAGCCTGCGCGCGATCAGTGTGACAGCTGCTGCAGGGCCTTCTCGACGTCGATCCTGCGCGCCTTTTGCATCTCGGGCTTCTCGATCTCGCGGCGGACGAACGTGGCCACGGCCTTGCGGATCTCGTTGTCCACCCCGGCGACCAGCCTGACGACCGAGGCGCGCATCCCGTCGGCGTGCAGATCGACGTCGATGGACTTCTTGGTCGGGGCTTCGATGTCGATGAGGATCAGCAATGGCTCGGCGGCACGGGCGGTGACCGCGAGACGGATCCCGACCCCTGCCATGAACCGGTACTTGTCGAGTCCGACCTCGATCACCAGATGCAGGTCGACCGGGACGGTCACCTCGAAAGCGACGTGTTCCCCCTCGCGCGGCTCGACGATCGGCGCACCGACCTCGCCGTTCGCCCGCACCTTCACCACGCCCAACGGCCCGACCCCGAGCGGACCGACCTCGATCGGTCGGCCCGCCAGCCCAGCCGCTGCCGCAACGACACGCTCCCGGGTCACGGCGGCCTCGAAGAAGCGCTGTCCGAAGTCGGCGTAGCTCATCAAGGCGGGGACGGGTGCGGCTACAGCGTCAGTCGTCGGTTCGCTCATGATGCCCCCCTCGGCGTCGTGCGGATCACTTCGGCTCGTTGATGAGCGGCTCGTCAGCCCGTTCGCGCGATGACGATCTCGGTCAGTGCTTCCAGGGCCGCGCGGGCGGGTAGATCGGGCATCGCGGACAACGACGCCCGGGCCTGGGCGGCGTAGTCACGAAGGGTTTCCCGGGCTTCGACCATGGCGCCGGAGGACCGCAGCAACTCCAGCGCCTCCGCGTGCTCGACGTCATCGACGATCGGGGCCGAGACCAACTCGCGCAGGCGCGCCGAGCCCGGGTCATCAGAGCGCAAGGCGTACAGCGCCGGCAGGGTTGCGATGCCCTCGCGCAGGTCCGTCCCCGGCGTCTTGCCCGACTCGGCTGATTCCGAGGCGATGTCGAGGATGTCGTCGCTGATCTGGAAGGCGACCCCGATCTGCTCGCCGAAGGTTCGCAGGTCGGCGGTCACCACCTCGTCCACACCGGCGTAGTGCGCGCCGAACTCGGCGGCGGCCGCGATCAGGGACCCGGTCTTGTCCGCCAACACGTCGAGGTAGTGCGCGATCGGGTCGCTGCCCTCGCCGACACCGACGGTCTCCCGGATCTGACCGGTGACGAGTCGCTCGAAGGTCTGCGCTTGGAGGCGGACCGCGTACGGGCCCAGGTCGGCCAGCAGGTTAGAGGCCCGGCTGAAGAGGAAGTCACCGGTCAGGATCGCCACCGTGTTCGTCCAGCGCGCGTTGGCCGACGGGGCGCCGCGACGCACGGGGGCCTCATCCATGACGTCGTCGTGGTAGAGCGTGGCCAGGTGGGTGAGTTCGCAGACCACAGCGGCCGGGACGATCTCCGGTCGTCCCGGGTCACCGAAATGCGCGGCGAGAACGGTGACCATCGGGCGGAACCGCTTGCCCCCCGCGTCGACGAGGTGACGGGCGGCTGCGGCAACGAAGTCGTCGTCGGAGCGCACCGCGACCCGAAGCGCCGACTCGATGGCGTCCAGGCCGGAGCGCACGGAGCGTTCCAGCGCGGCGTCGTCGAATACGACGCCGAGCGCTACCGGGCTCACGAATTGCCTCTCCGATCCCCCACGGGGCTATCCGGTCAGGTGGGCGGCCCGCTGGGCCAGGTCCAGGACCGGCTGCGGGAAGACACCCAGCACCACGGTAACCACTACGCCGAAGGTCAGCGCGATGGAGGTGGACCAACCCGGGATGGCGATCGTCGGCGCGTTCTCCGGCGGATCGGCGAAGAACATCAGCACGATGACCCGCAGGTAGTAGAACGCAGCGACGGCCGACAGGACGAGAGCGATGACCACCAGCGGGCCCGCTTCGCTGTAGGCGGCACGGAAGACGAAGAACTTCGCCGTGAAGCCGGCCGTCAACGGTATGCCCGCCATCGACATCAGCAGCACGGTCATCGTGATGGCCACCAACGGACTCTTCTTCGCCAGCCCCGACCACTGCGCCAATCGGGTGGCCTCACCGTCGCCGTCCCGCACGACCATCAGCAGACCGAACGCGGCCATCGTGGTGAAGCCGTAGGTGAGGACGTAGAACATCACGCTGGAGATGCCGTCCTTGCTCAATTGCCCGCTCTTGGTCACCGCAAGGAAGCCCACCAGGATGAACCCGGCGTGGGCAATCGAGGAGTACGCGAGCAACCGCTTCAAGTCGGTCTGCGTCAGCCCGAACACCGCGCCGACGACCATCGAGGCGATCGCGACCGCCCAGATGATCGGGCGCCAGTCGTAGTAGGTCGTGCTGAAGCCGACGTAGAGCACCCGCATGATCGCGCCGAAGGCCGCGACCTTCGTACAGGCGGCCATGAAGGCGGTGACCGGGGTCGGCGCACCCTGGTAGACGTCCGGCGTCCAACTGTGGAACGGGGCGATGCCGGCCTTGAACAGCAGCCCGACGAGGACCAGGGCCAGTCCCGAGTACAGCAGGATGTCGGACTTGCCCGACGTCCGGGACGCCTGCAGGATCACCGGCAGGTCGACGGAGTTGGCGTAGCCGTAAAGCAGCGCCAGACCGTAGAGGAAGAACGCCGAGGCGAACGCTCCGAGCAGGAAGTACTTGACCGCCGCCTCCTGCGACAGCAGCCGGCGACGACGCGACATACCGGCCATCAGGTACAGCGGAAGCGACAGCACCTCGAGCGCGACGAACATCAGCAACAGGTTGTTCGCGATCGGGAAGATGAGCATCCCGGCCACGGCGAACATCGCCAGCGGGAAGATCTCGGTCTGCACCCGGTCGCTGTTGGCCAGGCGGCGATCGTCGGCCGAACCGACCACGACGGCCGAGGACGCCACGATCGGGCTGCCGACGTCGACGCTGCGCTCGGCCATCAGCAGTACGGACATGATCGCGAGGGCCAGGACCGTGCCCTGGATGAACAACCCGGCCGAGTCCACCGACAGCGAGCCGGAGAAGAACAGGTTGTTGCCCTTGGGTGACGGCGTCGTCGTGTTCGTGCCGTGGATGACACCGACGGCCACGACGGACCCGATGAGCCCGAGCAACGCGATCGACAGCTGCGCGGTGAATCGGTCAGCTCGAGGCAGCACGGCCTCGGCGACTACGCCGAGGATTGCGGCACCGAGCACGATCAGGATCGGCGACAGCGCGGCGTAGGACACCGAGGGCGCGTTGATCGTTTCGGGCAGCGCCAGTAGGGCACTCATTTCTGACCTCCGACAGCCGTGTCGTACCGCGGTTGCGGATCGGTCTTACTCACATCGTGCAACGTCGTCTTGATCGCGGGATTGATGACGTCCAGGACAGGCTTGGGGTACACGCCCAGGAACACGATGATGGCCAGCAGCGGGGCGACGGCCAGAACCTCACGAGCGTTGAAATCCCGGAACTTCGCGACCTTCTCCTTCACCGGACCCTGGAAGACCCGTTGGTAGAGGTACAGCACGTAGATCGCAGCCAGGATGATGCCGGTCGTCGCGATGATCGCGTAGCCCTTGTACCGGCTCAGCGTGCCGATGAGAACCAGGATCTCGCTCATGAAGGTGCCCATCCCGGGCAGGGCGAGGGCCGAGAAACCGGTGAGCAGGAACAACCCGGCCATCTTCGGCGCCACCTTGGCCACGCCGCCGTAGTCATCGACGTTGCGGCTCTTGCCGCGGGCGATGAGCAGGCCGACCACGATGAACAACGCACCGGTCGAGAAGCCGTGGTTGACCATGTACAGCACGGCGCCCGAGCCACTCTGGGTGGTGAACGCGAAGATTCCGAGACCGATGAAGCCGAAGTGCGCCACCGAGGTGTACGCGACCAGCCGTTTCATGTCGCGCTGACCGATGGCCAGGAACGCGGCGTACAGGATGCCGATCACCGACAGCACCAGAACAGCCGGCGCGAAGTACCTCGAGGCAGCCGGGAACAGCGGCAGGCAGTAGCGCAGGAATCCGAAGGTGCCGACCTTGTCCAGGACGCCGACGAGCAACGCTGCGCCTCCGCTGGGCGCCTCGGCGCCGGCGTCGGGCAGCCACGTGTGGAACGGCACGAGCGGCGCCTTGATCGCGAACGCGATGAAGAAGCCGAGGAACAGCCACTTCTGGGTCGCGTTGTCCGGCACCTTGCCGATCAGGTCGGTCATCGCGAAGCTGCTCGTGCCGGCCTCGATGTACAGACCGATCACCGATGCGAGCATCAGCAGCCCGCCGATGAGGGAGTACAGGAAAAACTTCATCGCCGCGTACTGCCGGCGCGGGCCGCCGAAGGTGCCGATGATGAAGTACATCGGGACGAGCATCGCCTCGAAGAAGACGTAGAACAGGAACACGTCGGTCGAGATGAACACGCCGATCATGAAGAACTCGAGGAGCAGCAGCAGCGCGAAGTAGTTCTTGACGCTGCGGGTGCGGTCGGCGTCGGCCTCCTCGGCGCCTGCCTTGCTGTCGAACGAGGTCCAGCTGGCCAGGATCACGGCCGGGACGAGGATCACCGACATCGCGACCAGCACGATGGCGATGCCGTCGACGCCGAAGGCGATGTGGACCCCGAAGGCCTTGATCCACGTCCAGGAGGCGCCGAACTGGTAACGCTCCTTGGAGTGGGTGTTGAAGCTGAAGAGCACGACCAGGGTGTAGACGACGACGATCAGCGAGACGACGAGGCTGATCTGCTTGGCCAGCTTTGCCTGCTCGTTCTTCAGCCCGAAGATGGCCATCGACCCGACCAACGGCAACAGCAGCAGGATCAGGAGCGTGACGTTGTGACCTGTGTTCACTGGAAACGCACCGCCAGGAGCACGGCCACGACCGCGACGGTTCCGCCGAGCATGGACAGTGCGTAACTGCGCACGAACCCGTTCTGCGTCCTACGCAGGCGCGCCGACCCACCGCCCAGGCTTGCCGCGAGTCCGGTCACCGCGCCGTCCACCCCTCGGTTGTCGAAGTACACCAACGCTCGGGTCAGCCACTGGCCCGGGCGCATCAGCACCGACTCGTTGAACTTGTCGGCGTACAGGCTGTTGCGGGCGGCCAGGGTCACCGGCGAACCGGCCGGCGCCACGACCGGGACCGGTTTGGTCCCGAAGGCGACGTACGCCCCGGCGGCGCCGAGCACGACGACCAGGATCGTGATGAGCGTCAGCACGGTGGGCGAGACGGTGTGGACACCGGCCTCCTCGGGTTTTCCGACCGACGGCTCGAGCCAGTGCTGGACACTGCCACCGAAGACCATCAGGTAGCCGCCGACGAGGGCGAGCGCCCCGAGCACGAGCATCGGGATGGTCATGATCGGCTTGGCCTCGTGCGGGTGGACGTCGTCCTCCCAGCGCTTCTTGCCGAAGAACGTCATCACCAGTGCGCGGGTCATGTAGAACGAGGTCAGCCCGGCGCCGAGCAGCGCACACACACCGAGGATCCAGCCCGACGCGCCGCCGTGATCGAACGCCGACTCGATGATCTTGTCCTTCGTCCAGAAACCGGTCGCGCCCGGGAAACCGATGATGGCCAGATAGCCGCAGACGAACACGACGAAGGTGACCGGCATGACCTTGGCCAGACCGCCGAAGCGACGCATGTCGATGCGGTCGTTCATGGCGTGCATGACCGACCCGGCCGAGAGGAACAGCGCGGCCTTGAAGAAGCCGTGACCGAGTAGGTGAATGATGCCGATCGCGTAGACGCCCGGCCCGAGACCGACGGCCAGGAACATGTAACCGATCTGGCTCACCGTGGAGAAGGCGAGCACCTTCTTCAGGTCGTCCTGTCCGCAGCCGGCGATGCAGCCGTAGAGCAGGGTGATCGCGCCGATGATGACGACCACGGTTCGGGCGGCGTCCGAGGCGTTGAAGATGGTCGCCGAGCGGGCGATGAGGTACACCCCGGCGGTGACCATCGTCGCGGCGTGGATGAGCGCCGACACCGGGGTCGGACCCTCCATCGCGTCAGGTAGCCAGGTCTGTAGCGGGAACTGCCCCGATTTACCGCATGCTCCGAGCACCAGCATCAGCGCGATGGCCGTGGCGACACCGGGTGAGAACTTGGTACCCAGCACCGTCTCGAACGAGGACGTGCCGGTGTAGGCGAACATCAGCATGACGGCGATGGACAGCCCGACGTCACCCACGCGGTTGGCGAAGAACGCCTTGTTGCCTGCGGTCGCCGCCGTGTCTCGGGTGAAGTAGTAGGAGATCAGCAGGTAGGACGCGACGCCCACGCCCTCCCAGCCGACGTAGAGCAGCAGGTAGCTGTCGGCCAGCACCAGCAGCAGCATCGCGGCGATGAACAGGTTGAAGTAACCGAAGAACCGGCGGCGACCTGCGTCGTGGTCCATGTAGCCCACGGCGTAGATGTGGATCAGTGAGCCGACGCCGGTGATGAGCAGGACGAAGACGAGCGAGAGCGGGTCCAGCAGGATCCCGGCTTCGATCTTGAAGTTGCCGACCGGCGCCCAGTTGAACAGGTGCTGGTCGACCTGGCGCTCACCGCCCGCGCCGGACAGGCTCTTGACCGAGAAGAACAGCATGACGGCGTAAACGAACAGCCCGACCGGGACGAGGGCTCCGAGCCAGTGCGCCCATTTGTCGGCCCGCTTGCCCGTGATCAGCAGGATCGCCGAGGACAGCGCGGGTAGCGCGACAAGGAGCCAGACGCCGGACTGGATGCCGGTTGCGGCAGTCAACGGGTAACTCCCCTAGTACTTCAGCAGGTTGGCGTCGTCGACCGACGCAGACCTGCGGGTTCGGAAGATGGTCATGATGATCGCCAGGCCGACAACCACCTCGGCGGCGGCGACGACCATCACGAAGAAGGCCATCACCTGGCCTTCGAGGTTGCCGTTGATCCGCGAGAAGGTCACCAGGGACAAGTTCACTGCGTTCAGCATGAGTTCCACGGACATGAACACGACGATCGCGTTGCGCCGCACCAGCACACCCACGGCACCGATGGTGAACAGCGCCGCCGACAGGATCAGGTAGTAGCTCGGGTTCATGTGCTGCGAACCTCGCTGTCGTCGAGGTCGGCGGGCTCGAGGGCCCCGGGCCGCCCTTCGTAGGGCGGGAACTCGTGCGTCCCGGCCATGACCGACTCCTGCGAGATGCTGCCGTCGGGTAGTAGGGCCGGGGTACCGATCGAGTTGCCGGTGGACAGGACGCCTGGACCCGGGAGCGGCTGCGGGCGACCGGAGCGGATCCGCTCACGGGCCTGCGACTTCTGCGTGGGCTTGCGGCCCTCGCGCTCGATGTGCGCCAGCACCATCGCGCCGACCGCGGCAACGATCAGCAGTGCTGAGGTGAGCTCGAACACGAACAGGTACTTGGTGAACAGCAACTCCGCGATCGAGTTGACGTTGCCACCGTTGGCGTTCGGGACGTTGAGATCGACCGGCTTCTGGTCGCCCTCGAAGGCTTTGCCGACTCCGATCGCGACGAGTAGCGCGAACGCGAGCCCGAACAGGGCCGCAGCCGACCGCTGGCCACGCAGGGTCTCGACGATGGAGTCCGACGAGTCGCGACCGACCAGCATCAGCACGAACAGGAACAGGATCATGATCGCGCCGGTGTAGACGATGATCTGCACGAGGCCGAGGAAGGGCCCCTGCTCGATCACGTAGAACACGCCCAGGCTCATCATCGTTGCGACCAGCGACAGCGCCGAGTGGACCGCGTTGCGGAACAGCACCATGCCGATCGCTCCGGCGAGCGAGATCGGGCCGAGGATCCAGAACGCGATCGCCTCACCCAACGGGACGTTTCCGTTGACCAGTTCCCCGGTTGCCAGGACCGCGCTCATCCGCGTCCCCCGTGTCGACCGACCTCGATCGCGTGACCGGTGATCGGTTTGCCGGCCACGTTCGCGGTGCTCTGTGGCTCACCCTGCTGCAGCGGAGCCTGCGAGGCGACGGTGTAGTAGTCCTTCTCGTCGTCACCGAGGCGCATCGGGTGCGGCGGGGCCTCCATGCCGGGCAGCAGGGGCGCCATCAGCTGTTCCTTGGTGTAGATCAGCTCCTGGCGATTGTCGAGCGCGAGTTCGTACTCGTTGCTCATGGTCAGCGATCGCGTCGGACAGGCCTCGATGCACAGTCCGCAGAAGATGCAACGCAGGTAGTTGATCTGGTAGATCGCGCCGTAGCGCTCCCCCGGGGAGAAACGTGCCTCGTCGGTGTTGTCTCCTCCCTCGACGTAAATCGCGTCCGCCGGGCAGGCCCACGCACACAGTTCGCAGCCGACGCACTTCTCCAGCCCGTCGGGATGCCGGTTGAGCACGTGCCGCCCGTGATAGCGCGGCTTTGTGCCGTAGTAGTCGAAGGGGTACTGCTCGGTATAGACCTTCTTGAACATGGTGCCGAAGGTCAGCCCGAAGCCCTTGGCGAAGCCGACGACCCCCGCGGAGGGCTCGGGTAACGGAGCCGACTTCCTGGGCGTCGTATCGGCCGGGTCGGGTCGGACGGGAAGGTCAGCCATCGTTGCTCCCTGGCGGCGTCGTGGAGCCGTCGTCGATTTCTGCGGGTGCGCGGCGCACGCCCGCGGACGCGAGCATGCGCGGGGTGGTGGGCACAACGAGGTCCATGGGCGGCAGCGGGAAGGTCGGCTCCAGCATCTCGTCGTCCTCCTCGTCCTCGGCCAGTTCGGCCGCACGCCGGGCTGATGCACCCTCCCAGACCATCACGGCCGGTACCCCGATGAGGATCAAGACGATCACGAGTGGCACCGCGGTGGCCTGCCAGGCCTCCCAGCCGCGGTCGCGCAGGACGTGGATCGCGGTGACGGCCAGGATCCAGACCAGGTTGATCGGGATGAGAACCTTCCAGCCGAAGGCCATGAACTGGTCGTAACGCAGGCGGGGCAAGGTGCCGCGCAGCCAGACGAACACGAAGATGATCGCGATGACCTTGGCTGTGAACCACAACATCGGCCACCAGCCCTGGTTGGCCGCGTCCCATTCCGAGAGCGGCCACGGGGCGCGCCAGCCGCCGAGGAACAGGGTGGTTGCGAGCGCGGAGACGGTGACCATGTTGATGTACTCGGCGAGGAAGAACATCGCGAACTTGAACGACGAGTACTCGGTGTGGAAACCGCCGACGAGTTCGGATTCGGCCTCGGGCAGGTCGAACGGCGCCCGGTTGGTCTCGCCGACCACCGAGACGGCGTAGATCGCGAAGGAGACGAACAGCGGGACGATGTTCCACAGCTTGTGCTGCGCAGCGACGATTCCCGACGTCGACATCGTGTTGGAGAACAAGAACACCGCGACCATCGACAGGCCCATGCCGACCTCGTAGGAGATCATCTGGGCCGCCGAGCGCAGACTGCCGAGCAGCGGATAGGTCGAACCGGAGGCCCACCCGGAGAGCACGATCCCGTACACCCCGAGTGAGGAACAGGCGAACACGACGAGGACGCCGACCGGCAGGTCCGTGAGTTGCAGCGGCGTGCGGTGCCCGAACATCGATACCTCGGGCCCGAACGGGATCACCGAGAAGGCCAGAAACGCCGGCACGGCCGACAGGATCGGCGCGATGAAGTACACCGGCTTGTCGGCCAGGACCGGGATGATCTCTTCCTTGAAGGCCAGCTTGATGCCGTCGGCGAGCGACTGCAACACACCCCACGGGCCGGTGCGGTTGGGGCCGATGCGGTTCTGCATGCGTCCGACGATCTTGCGCTCGAACACGATCGCGAACAACGTCATCAGGACCAGGAACACGAACACGCCGAGGACCTTGATCAGGCTGATCCAGATCGGCTGGTTGCCGAACCCGGGCAGGTTCTGCCCGTCGGCGAGCAGGGCGGCTGTCGCGCTCATGTCCCAACCCCGATCGTCGGAGGTGCGTCGGCTCGCACGAGCGTCACCGTGGAACCGGCCACGGCACCGAGGATCGGACGGACGGCACATTCGCGGGCGTTGGTGGGCAGCCACACCACCCGGTCGGGCATGACCTCGACCCGGCTCGGCACCACGACGGCGCCGCGGTCGGTACTCACCGACAGCAACTCACCGTCGACGATGCCCACCTCGGCGGCGGTGGCCGCGCTGATGCGGGCGTACACCGGCTTGGCCGTACCGGCCAGGTGCTCGTCGCCGTCTTGCATCCGGCCGGCGTCGATCACCTCGTGCCAGGTGGCCAGGATGGCCTGGCCCGCGGCGGGCGGGGCCAGGGCATCGCCCTTGACGGTCGGTCCGGCGGCGCGCCTGGTGACCACGCCGAGCCGGTCGAGCTCGGCTCGCGCGCGCCCCACCGTCGCCAGGCCGAGATCGACGTCCATCTCCTCAGCCAGCGCGTCGAGCACGCGGGCATCGGACAGTGCGCCGGTTCCGGCGATGGTCAGTTCGAACGGACGGCGACGTCCCTCCCAGTTCACGAACTGACCGGCCTTCTCGGCGGTCGGTGCGACGGGCAGGACGACGTCGGCGTGCTCGGTGACCGCACTGTGTCGCATCTCGAGGCTGACGATGAAGCCCGCGTTCGCGAGCGCCTGCTCGGCCAGGACCGGGTCCGCGGTGTCGGCCGGGTCGATTCCGCCCACCACCAGCGCGGAGATCGAACCGTCGCCCGCGGCTCGCAGGATCGCGTCGATGTCGCGGCCGGGACGGTCCGGGATGGCCCCGCCCCACACGGCTTCCACCTCGGCCCGTGCGGCCGGGTCGGCCACGGACCGTCCACCGGGCAGCAGCGTGGGCAGCGCGCCCGCGTCGACCGCTCCTCGTTCGCCGGCCCGACGCGGGATCCAGACCAGCTTCGCGCCGGTCTCGGCGGCGAGCGCCGCGGCGGCCGACAGCGCCCCCGGTGCGGACGCGAGCCGCTCGCCGACCACGATGACCGACCCCGGTGCGCCGAGCGCGCCGACGACGGCGCCGGGCAGCGAGTCAAGTGTTTCGCCCTCCGCGCCGGGAACGCACGGCAGCAGCGTGCCGTCGAGTTTGGTCAACCCGTGGGAGGCGTAAGCCGCAATCGAGTACACCTTCGCGCCGCGGTCCCGTGTCGCCTTGCGCAGGCGCAGGAAGACGATCGGTGACTCCTCCTCGGGCTCGAACCCGGCGAGCAGAACCGACGGAGCGTGCTCGAGGGTCGTGTAGGAGACATGGTCGGGCCTGACCCCGGCAACGTGCGCGGCCAGGAAGGCCGACTCCTCGTCCGACACCGGACGGGTGCGCGCGTCGATGTCGTTGGTACCGAGGGCGAGCCGGGCAAACTTCGCGTAGGCGTAGGCGTCCTCCTCGGTGAGTCGACCGCCGGGCAGTACTCCGACCGCGCCGCGGTCGGCCGCTTCAGCGAGTCCCTGCGCCGCACGCTCGAGCGCCTCGGGCCAGTTCGTCTCGACGAGATCGCCCGCTGCGTTGCGCATCAGCGGCACGGTGATCCGGTCACGCTGACGCGCGTAGTGGAACGCCCAACGGCCCTTGTCGCAGTTCCACTCCTCGTTGACCTCGGGATCGTTGCCGGCCATCCGGCGCGTCACCTTCGAGCGCCGCCAGTCGGTGCGCTGCGCGCACCCGGAAGAACAGTGCTCGCAGATCGATTCGGTGGACTGCAGGTCGAAGGGCCGGGCCCGGAACCGGTAGGACGCGCCGGTCAGGGCGCCGACCGGGCAGATTTGCACGGTGTTGCCCGAGTAGTAGGACTGGAACGGCACCTCCTCGGAGGTGCCGATCTGCTGCTGCGCGCCGCGTTCGAGCAGTTCGATGAACGGGTCGCCGGCGATCTGCAGTGAGAACCGGGTGCAGCGCTGGCACATGATGCAGCGCTCGCGGTCGAGCAGGACGTTGGAGGAGATCGCGATCGGCTTCGGGAAGGTCCGCTTCTGCTCGTAGAAGCGGGAGTCGGCCCGGCCGTTGCTCATCGACTGGTTCTGCAACGGGCACTCGCCGCCCTTGTCGCAGATCGGGCAGTCGAGCGGGTGGTTGATCAGCAGTAGTTCCATGATGCCCTGCTGGGCCTTGTCAGCCACCGCGGAGGTCAGTTGGGTCTTGATCACCATGCCCGGCATGACCGTCGTCGTGCAGGACGCGGCCGGCTTGGGCATACCGCGACCGTTGCCCATGTCGGGAACCTCGACCAGGCACTGCCGACACGCACCGGCCGGATCAAGAAGCGGGTGGTCACAGAAGCGCGGAATCGAGATGCCGAGTTGCTCGGCCGCACGGATGAGCAGCGTCCCCTTGGGGACCGAGATCTCGATGCCGTCGATGGTGACGGTGACGAGGTCCTCCTTCCGCGGCAGCGGAGATCCGGAATCTTCCCGCGGCAGCGGAGATCCGGCGTGGGTCGTCTCGGGTGTGGCCGTCATGTCTAGTGAACTCCAGCCAAGGTGCGGGCGCCGGGGAATGGACAACCCTTGTGCTCCACGTGCGCCAGGTATTCCTCGCGGAAGTACTTGATCGAGGACGACACCGGCGACGTGGCGCCGTCACCGAGGGCGCAGAAGGCGCGGCCCAGGATGTTGTCGGACAGGTCGAGCAAGGTCTCGAGATCCTCTTCGGTGCCCTCGCCGGCCTCGAGTCGCTCGTAGATGCCGACGTACCAGTAGGTGCCCTCGCGACACGGCGTGCACTTGCCGCAGGACTCGTGCCGGTAGAACTCCGACCACTTCTTCGTCGCCCGTACCACGCAGTCGTCCTCGTCGAAGA
>JBDTFN010000287.1:0-20295 GCA_039937915.1 Jatrophihabitans sp.
TGCGTGGGATCCCCGATCGCGCTGACGGCGATCTTGCGCCCGTCGACCACGATCGCGTCGCCGAGGTCGGCGACCTCGCTGTGCAGCGGCCCGAACGTGCTGTCGTAGCGAAGCAGGCGGGCCAGGGTCGCCGAGTCGGTGATGTCGTTGATCGCCACGACCTCGAGGGACGGGTCGGCCAGGATCATCCGCAGATAGTCGCGTCCGATGCGCCCGAAGCCATTGATCCCGATGCGGGTCATGCCGAGGCCTTCGGACTGTGTACGACCGTCACTGGGCACTGGGCGTGCTCCACGACCTTCGCGCTGACGGATCCGAGCAACATGCCGGTGAAGCCGCCACGTCCGCGGCTACCGACGACGACCATCTGCGCGCGCCCGGACGCCTCGATCAACACCCCTGCGGGCGAGCCCTGCCTGGCGTGCAGTTCGAGGTCCTTGGGTCGTTCACTGCCAAACACCTCATCGACGGTGTCGGTCAGGGCCTTCTCGACGTCGAGAAGCGGCGCGTACGGGGGTAACCCGCTCCATCCATAGGTGGACGTGAACTCCCAGGCCGACACGGCATCGATGCCTGACCCAGTCGCATCGGCGATGCGCTTCGCCCAGCGCAGGGCGTCCTTCGAACCTTCTGATCCGTCTACCCCGACAACGATGCGGGGCGCGGTGGACTCAGCAGTGGTCATGGTCTCTCCTCCTCGATTCACTCCTCAGCGTCTCTTGCCGAGCCTCCCGGCCAGTAGGGTCCATCGCCCTATTCAGGTCATGTCCCGCTTCGGACCTTCGGCACTGCGCAGGGGCCGTCCGGGTGGCTAAGAGTGGAGGGAACACAGTCCCTACGGCCGGAGAGGCACGCATGAGCCTGCACCGAATGAGCGGCGCGGACGCGTCCTGGCTCCACATGGACCGCAAGACGAACAGACTCATCGTGACGTCGGTGATGTGGTTCGACGAGCAACTCGACTGGGACTCTGTTCGGAAACTCCTCCGGGACCGTCTGCTCGACGTGTACCCCAGATTCACCCAGCGCGTCGTCGACCGCACCACGTCGGTGTGGTGGGAGGACGTCGAGGACTTCGACCTCGATGCGCACGTGCAGCACGCGACGCTGTCCGCGCCCGGCGGCCGTCGCGAGCTCGAACATTTCGTCAGCGCGGTGGCCGGTCGGCCGCTGGAGGACGGTCGTCCGCTCTGGGAGATGCACTTCGTGGACGGCTACCGCGGCAGCGGCAGCGCGCTCGTCACACGCATCCACCACTGCATCGCCGACGGCGTAGCGCTGTCCCGCGTGCTCATGTCGCTGACCGACGACCCGACCGAAGCTGCGCTTGCCGACGTGAGTGCCGCCGAGACGCAAGACGGTGGACGCTGGCTGCCGGTGCTCGGCCGCTTGTTCCGCGAGGTCGCCTACAACAGCACCCACCCCGGCCACGTCGTCGAGGAGCTCACGCAGGTCGGTGCCGAAGCCCTGTCCCTGACCCGGCTGCTCGCCATGAGATCGGACGCGCACACCGCTCTGCGCGGGAAACTCGGTGAGGACAAGTCGGTCAGGTGGACCGATCCGGTCCCGCTGGCCGACGTCCGCACGGCGGCCCACGCATCGAGCGCGACCGTCAACGACGTGGTCCTCACCGCCGTGTGTGGCGCCCTACGTAGCTATCTCGCCCGTATGGACGGCGACGTCTCTGACGTTCGGGCGATTCTGCCCGTCAACCTGCGTCCACCCACGGAGCCGCTGCCGGCCGAGCTCGGAAACCGTTTCGGCCTGGTGTTCCTCGAGTTGCCGCTGTCGATCGAGGACCCGCAGGCGCGGCTGGCACAGATGAAAGCCAGAACCAGTCGCCTCAAGCGCTCGGCCGAGGCGATCGTGTCGTTCCAGATCCTCGGGCTGACCGGGCACACGCCGTACGCCGTGCAGCAGGCATTCGTCGAGCTGTTCGCGACGAAAGCGAGCGCGGTCATCACCAACGTCGCCGGCTCGCCACATGCGGTGTTTCTCTCGGGTTGCAAGGTCCGTGGCACCATCGGGTGGCCTCCGGAGTCGGGCAACCTGGGTCTCGGCGTGTCGATCATCAGTTACGACGGGGAGTTGACGGTCGGCATCCTGACCGATGACACGTTGATCGCTGACCCCGATTGGCTGCTCGCCGAGATCAGGTCGGGCCTGCGCGAACTCGTCGGCACAATCCCACGTCCGCTGCACGTGTAGCCAGTGCCCCGCTTGCCACCTCACCCGCATTGACACGCGGATTGTGTGCCCTACCAACCATGCGTGACCGGTATCGGCCATGCTAAGCCGGTGAACCCTACGGCCGTTCCATGGACCTATAAGACCGTCATGGCTATCGCGACCCCGGTCGTGCGATGGTGGGGGCGCCTGGAGGTCGTCGGTCTCAGCCTGCTTCCGGCTGACGGCCCGACGATTCTGATGGCCAATCACGACAGCCATTGGGATCCGTTGGTCCTCGGAATCGCCGCGGGTAGACGTCAGCTGCGCGCGCTCGCGAAAGCGTCACTGTGGAAGAACAAGCTGGTTGCGTGGGTCCTCGACCGCATGGGGCAGATCCCGATCGAACGCGGGCGCGGGGACTTGTCCGCGCTGGCAGCGGCAATCGATCACTTGGGCGCTGGGCAGTGCATCGGGGTGTTCCCGGAGGGAACCATCTCGCGCGGACAAACGCTGCGCTCCCTCAGTGGCGCCGGGCGGCTCGCGTTGTCGACGCCGGGCACCGTGGTGATCGCTGCCCGGGTCACCGGCGTCGTCGATATCGTCCGGTTCCCAAAACGTCCACGCATCCGGGTCGAGTTCTTCGAACCGGCCGGTGGCCAGCCAGCGCCGGGCGAGAGCGCGACCGCATTGACCAAACGAGTGATGAGTGAGGTCCGTTCGGCGGCCCCTCCGGCGCTACCGGGTCGCGCCAAGAGTCGAGCCAAGTACCGCGCGCTGCGCGACGCCAAGAACATCGATTCCGGCCCCTCCCACAAGGCACCCGAGACCGGGTGAGCAGCCGACGCGAATGACAGCGCAACGCCCGCAGAGCCTTGCGGCTCCGCGGGCGCGGCACGGTCGCCGGAATGGCGAGCCCTTGATCAGCTGTCGTTCTTCGGCGCGGCCTTCGGCGCGGTCTTCGGCGCGGTCTTGGCGCGAGGGGTCGTCGTGCGAGCGGGGGCCTTCTTCGCCGCCGGTGCGGTCTTTGCCGCCTTCTTTGCCGCCGGCACGGTCTTGGCCGCCTTGCGCGGGCGCGGCTTGGCTACCTTTGCTCCCGTGCGTGGCTTCGGGGCGGAGACCCAGGTCGGGTAGTCGCTAACCCAGGTACGGACGCCCTTGACCAGCTCACCGGCGCCGTCGGCCGACTTGACCGTCTTGACCAATTCCTTCGCGTCCTTGACCGCGGACGCCTTGTGCCAGTCCTGCGTGATCTGCGCCCCGCGCGCCGCGTTCTTGTCGTGACGGGCACGTGCAGCCGCCATGCGCTGCTCGACGGACTCCTTCAGCTTGGCCGGCGTCATCGACTTGACCGCATCGCGGAGCTTGATGTCGCCGAGCTTCTGCGAACGCTCCTGGCCGTCGGGCGAAAAGCGGCGCAACCGGTCGTAGAGACCGTCGTTGGCTCCGATGTACGCGCGGAATTGCTCCCGCGACGCCTCGGTCATCTTGTTCTTGCGCTCGGTGAGCGTCTCACGTACGGGCATTTCCAGCTCCTCACATTGGCATCGCTTGCTATTGCAAGCATAGCAGCTAGCGGCCCATAACTGAAATGAATTCCTATTTGCTACCTCACGTAGTCGAGTGCTCCCGGACCCCGTTCAACCAGGCGACCACGTCGTCCTGGACGGCCTCTCGGTTCGTCTCGTTGAGCACCTCGTGCCGGGCCCCCGGGTAGTAGTGCTCCTCGACCGGCAGCCCTGCCTCCCGCATCAAACCGGTCAGCGCCCGGGCCTGGGCGGTGAAGTTCGAGACGGGGTCACGATCGCCCGCGACCAGCAGTACCGGCAGACCGGGCCGCAACCGGCCGACCTCGAGTGCTCCGTCACGCAGCGCCTCCGACATCGCCAGCATCCAGCCCAGCGTCAGCGGGACGCCCTCGCCGCACAGCGGATCGGCCAGGTACTTGTCGACCTCCGCCTCGTCGCGCGAGAGCCAGTCGTAGGGCGTGCGCGCGGGTTCGAACGCCGCGTTGAACCCGCCCAGCGCATCCATCGGGGTCTCCCCCATGCCCGCCGCGACGGCGCCCTGCAACTGCGGAACCATCTCCTCGACACCGTCCATCACACCGATCGGGCCGGACAGCGCGAGCGCGTCGAGCGAGTCCGGGTGGGTCTGTGCGTAGCGCAGCGCGACGATCGACCCCAACGAGTGGCCGAATACGACGACCGAGCCGTCGGAGGCCTCCCGCGCCAGGCCGACCACGTGATCGAAGTCGTCGAGCACACCCTGCATGGCCCGAGGCCCGATCACACCCTTGCCAGTGGCGTCGGCAGTGGCGCCGTGGCCGCGATGGTCCGGGGCCAGCACCGTCCAACCGGCGTCGTTGAGGGCACCGGCGAAGCGGGCGTACCGGCCGGAGTGCTCGGATGCTCCGTGCGCGAGGACGACGGCCCCCCGAGCATCGGCGACCGGCCAGGTCCGGAACGCGACCTCGACCCCGTCGGCGTCGGTGAACCGCTCCAGCTCCGGCACTGCGCTCCCCTCCCCTGCGACGTGCCCGGCGATTTCGTCGATGAGCTGCGGCCAGAGCGCCTGCGGAAGGTCATGTCCCATGCCGGGCAGTACGACGAGACGGGCGTCCGGGATGAGCTCCGCGGTCAGCCGGCCAGCCGCGACGTTGATCAGCGGATCGTCAGCCCCGTGGATGACCAGGGTCCGCACGGGCAACTCGCGCAGAGCGTCGGTGCGCGCACCTGAGGCGTACACCGCCATCGTCTGTCGCATTATGCCGACCGGGTCGGGTGCCCGGTCCCAGGAGCGCCCGGCGACCTCACGCATCCACTCCTCGTCCAGCGGATTGGCCGGGGACGCGACGACACGTCCGGCCACGACGGCCTGCTCGACGGCCTCGTCCCGGCTGCTCGGCAGCGGAGTCATGAGCGCCGCCTGCGCCTGCGGCGTGGGATTGCTCAGCGCGGGGTCAGGAGTGGACATGATCGACGTCAGCGACAGCACCCGGTCCGGACTGCGGATCGCCATGGCCTGCGCAATCATGCCGCCGAGCGACATCCCCACCACGTGCGCCGCCGACACCTCGAGTGCGTCCAGCAGACCGAAAGCGTCCTGCGCCATGTCGTCGAGGGTGTACGTCGCGGTGGACAGATCGCCCATGAAAGCCGCCATCAGGTTCGGCATCGGCGCCTCGTGGAAATGCGTGGACGCGCCGACGTCGCGGTTGTCAAAGCGGATGACGTAACAGCCTCGGGCCGCGAGATCCTCGCAGAACCGGTCCGGCCAGGCGATGAGTTGGCCACCCAGGCCCATGATCAGCAGCACCGGATGCCCGCCGGGATCGCCGAGGGTCTCGTAGGCGATCTCGATGCCGTTCGCCGGCACCGTGCCGGTTGTGGTTGTGGTCATGGTTGAACTCCCGCAGGTGAGGTGGGTCATCGGATGAATACAGCTGTGCCTCGGGCGAGCACTGGACGCCCCGCGTCGACCGCGGAGAATCGCACAGCGTGC
The DNA here is from genome assembly GCA_039937915.1 of Jatrophihabitans sp. Lineage (GTDB taxonomy): Bacteria > Actinomycetota > Actinomycetes > Mycobacteriales > Jatrophihabitantaceae > Jatrophihabitans. Next base: position 5,671 of record JBDTFN010000287.1, read on the forward strand.
TTCCCGTCGTCGCGATAGGCCAGGTCCAGAACACTGCCCGGGAACACCGGGCCGGAGAATCTCGCGCCGAGTTCGAGCAGATCCGCCGGATGGGCGCCCACCGCGCCGGCCAGGCAAAGCACCGCGGCGGACAGGGTGCACAGTCCGTGCAGGATCGGGCGTGGTTGCCCGATCGCGGCGGCCGCGACCGGGTCGATGTGAATGTGGTGCCGGTCCCCGGTCAAGCGATAGAGCGCGGCCTGGTTGTCCGCGAACGACAGCGGCAGGACCGCGTTCATCGCCTCCGCGTCGGTGGTCACCGCGGACGGGCCGCGCGTACCGCCGAACCCGCCCCGTCCCGGCGCGAAGATAGACCAGGTAGCGCCGAACTGTGCACAGTCGACCGCGACGTCGAAGATCGCCGCACTGCCCTTGTCCCACACATGCTGCACGTGGGCGCTCATCGTGAGCTCACCGGACGGTGGCAGCGGCCCGCGCACCACCAGGTGCTGCTCGCCGTGCACCGCTGTCGCCGGGTCCCAGGCGCCCTGAGCGGCCAGTGCGTCCGGCGCCCATTGAGCCAGAGTCAACGCGAAGGTGGGCAGCACCCGAAGGTCGCGCTCGAAGACGAGGTCGAGGTCGGTCGCCGAGGCTCCGACGGCGAGCGCGTAGAGCATCACGTCGCGCTCGTCGTAGCTGACCGTGCGCGTGCCGAGATCGACACCGAGCCACTCCTTGCTCACGAGGGCGCCAACAGGTCGAGGTCGCCGACGGTGGCCAGCGGGCGGCAGACGCGCGCGGTCATGCGCCAGCCGGCGTCGGTCCGTCGCCAGCTGTCGTGGTACTCGCCGACGAAGTCCCAGAACTGCTCCGGACGCCCCGCGGCCGAACGGTGAAACGCCCGCACGTAGCTGGTCGACGTCGCGGTGTCGGCGTCGATCCTGATCCGGTGGTTGCCGACCAGGTGCTGCGTCGGCCCGCAGCGTCCGAGGTAGCGGATCGTGTTGGCGCGGACAGCGTCCAGGCCCTCCTGGCCGTACGCGACGACGTCCGGGGTGAACACCTCGGTGAGCCGGTCCCACTCGCGGTGGTCGAAGATCCACGCGGCCTCGGTCAGCACGTCGACGATCTCGTCCCGATCACTCATATCCGCACCTCACGACTCACGTCTCACCTCCGGTCGAGCGTGAGGTCACGCTAACCGCGAGGGACGGGCGCACGCTGGGGTCTCCCGCTGATCGGGAGCGCCGCGCAGCCACGCGAGCGCGCCTGACAGGGTGGCTGGGCGGTGCGTCGTACCGGCCGTACCCGACAGCATGAGGAGTGAGGATGTCGCAGCTCGCGGGATCAGCCGACCCGACCACGCTCGCAGGACGAGCGGCGATCGTGACCGGCGCAGGTGCAGGCCTTGGCCGCGCAGAAGCGCTGGCGCTTGCCGCGCTCGGTGCGCGGGTGGTCGTGAACGATCTCGGCGCGGCGGCCGACGACGTCGTGGCCGAGATCGAGGCGGCTGGCGGAGAGGCGCTGGCGGTGACCGGTGACGTCGGCGACTGGACTCTCGGTGAGCGGCTCGTGCAGACCGCCGTCGAGCACTTCGGGAGCCTCGACATTGTCGTGAACAACGCCGGTATGACCCGTGACGCGATGCTGTTCAACCTGAGCGAGACGCAGTGGGACGACGTGATCCGGGTGCATCTCAAGGGTCACGCGGCGGTCTCGCGCGCCGCCTCGGTTCACTGGCGCGCGGCGAGCAAGGCCGCCGGCGGCCCCGTGTACGGCCGGGTGGTCAACACCAGTTCTGAGGCTTTCCTCTTCGGTGGCGCCGGGCAACCCAACTACGCCGCGGCCAAGGCCGGCATCGTCGCGCTGACCCTGTCCACCGCGCGCGGGATGGCCAAGTACGGGGTGAAGGTCAACGCGATCTGCCCGCGGGCGCGCACCGCGATGACCAACGACGTCTTCGGTGCAGCACCTGACGCCGCCGACACCCTCGATGCGCTGGCCCCCGAGCGCGTGGCCGAGTTCGTCGCATTTCTGGCCGGCCCGGGCGCGCACGACATCACCGGCCAGGTCTTCGTGGTCTACGGCGGCATGGTCGCCCTGCTCGCCCCGGCGACCGTGGAGCACACCTTCCAGGCTGCGGACGGCACGTTCAGCGCGGCCGAGTTCGCCGACCAGCTTCCCGCCTACTTTGCCGGCCGGGACCCGAACCGCAACTTCGAAGCCCGTTCGATCGGCGAGCTCGGTGCGGCGGCGGGGGTGTCGTAATCCTCAGTCGTCGTAGGTGACGACGACCGTGTCGGACTTGGCCACGGATTGGCAGGCCAGCACATAGCCGTCGTCAAGGTCCTCCTGCTCGAGCACCTCGTTGTTGTCCATCGTCACCTCGCCGGACAGCACCCGGCACGCGCAGGCGCTGCACTGGCCAGCGCGACAGGAGAACGGTGCATCGAGGCCGGCCGCAAGGAAGACATCCAGCAGATGGTTGCCACCGGGCCACGACAGTTCCCGCGTCTCCCCGTCGAGGGTCACCGTCACCGTTGCGGCAGCGGTGTCATCGTCGTCGTCGGTCACCACCAGCTCGACGTCGGCGAACGGGTCGTTGGCCAGCGACAGATAGCGCTCGATGTGGATCCGCTCGGAGGCGGCCCCGGCATCGTGCAGGGCGGCCGACACCGCGTCCATGAACGGTGCCGGACCGCAGAGGTAGGCGTTGCGTCCCGCGTAGGGGGCGAGCAGCGCCTGCAGGGCGGGGCGCGTGGGGCGGCCCTGCACCGACTCCAGCCAGTGCAGCACCGTGACGCGGGCGGGGTACTGCTCGACGAGTGAACGCAGCGTCTCGGCGAAGATCACCGAATCCTGGTCACGATTGGCGTAGAGCAGCGTGACGGCACCGGTGCCGCTGTGCAGAGCCGACTTCAGGATCGACAGCACCGGGGTGATCCCGCTGCCGCCTGCGACGAGCAGGAAGTCTTGGTCCAGCGTGTGCGGCGTGAAGGTGCCCGACGGGCGCAGCACCTCGAGCTCGGTGCCCTCCGTGACGTGGTCGCAGATCCAGTTCGATCCATAGCCGTCCGGCGTGCGCTTGACGGTGATCATCATCGGTTCATCGAGTAGCGGAGAGCTGCACAACGAGTAGCAGCGAGCGGCGCCCTCGGACCGGTCGGTCGGGATCCGGACGGTGAGGAACTGCCCCGACCGGTAGCGGAATCGCTCGACATCGGCCTCGTCGTGGCGCAGCACGAGGGTGTGCGCGTCCGCAGTCTCGCGGATCACCTCGGTGACCCGCACACGGAGAGAATGGTTTTGTGACATGGGCTCAGCCCGGGTCGGGCCCGGTCGGTGCCAACGCGCGTTCGGTGGCGGCGTGCACCGCGGCGAGGTAGCCGAAGGCCATCGCCGGCCCGATCGTCGCGCCGGCCCCGGCGTAGTCGTTGCCCATGACCGACGCGCTGGAGTTGCCCGTGGCGTACAACCCGCGCACCACACTCCCGTCAGCACGCAACACCCGGGCGTTTACGTCGGTGACCAGCCCGCCCTTCGTCCCGAGGTCGCCGACCTCCAGTGCTACTGCGTAAAACGGCGGAGCGGTGATCTCATCGAGGTTGGGGTTGGGGAGCGTCGGGTCGCCGTAGTACCGGTCGTAGACGCTGTTGCCACGCCCGAACTCGGCGTCCACGCCCCGCCGCGCGAACCCGTTGAAGCGCTCGACGGTGGCGCTCAACGCATCGGCCGGGACGCCGATGGACGCCGCCAGCTCGTGCAGTGTGTCTGCGCGATGCACGATGCCCTTCTCGTAGAACCCGGCCGGGAACGGCGCCCCCGGCAGGACCTGCGCGAACGGGTAACGGCTGCGCGCCCTCGAGTCCATGACAAACCACGCCGGGAGATGGTCGCCGTTGAGCTGGTCGTGGACGAAGTTCACGTAGGGCCCGGACTCGTTGGTGAAGCGGCGAGCGGCCCCGTCGACGATGACCGACCCCGGGATGCATCGTTCGGACACCAGCGGGATGACCGCCATGCCGGACGGGTGGCGCACCGACGGCATCCACCACGCGTCGTCCATGAGATCCAGTGCTCCGCCGACGTCGGCACCGAGGCGGATGCCGTCGCCGACATTCTCCCGGGCACCCGCGGTCGCGATCGCCTGGCCGCCCGCGCGCAGGTACTGCCCGCGCATCTGCTCACTGGACTCGAACCCGCCGGTCGCGATCAGGACGCCGTAGCGAGTGGCGATCCGAACCGGCGATCCCTCGCGATCGACCACCACGCCGACGATCGCGCCATCGGCATCGATGACCAGTTCCCGAAGCGCCGTGCGCAACCACAGCGGGACCCCGGCGTCGCGCAGGGCCATCCGCAGCCGCGCGACCAGCGCGCGTCCGCCGGTGGACATGTGCCGGCGCCGGACCAGGTTGGACGTGACCCGCCACGCCGCACGCAGGGACGCCCGACGGCCGGCCCACGTCCGTTTCACCATGGCGAGGTCGTGGTAGTCCTTGGCCGTAACCCACAGTCCGAGTGGACCGGCCATCGTGTTCGGTCGCTGGGACGCCTCGTCCGCGCCGAGGTGACGGGTGTCGAAGGGCAGCGCCTCGATCGAGCGACCAGCCGCACGCCCGCCCTCGTACTCGGGGTGGTAGTCGGAGTAGCCCTTGACCCAGTAGAAACGCATCCATGGGCTGCGGTCCAGCAATGCCATCAGCCGAGGTCCCGCGTGCGTCAATGCGGCGAGACGATCCGGCGACACCCGGCCCTCGGTCACCTTCTCCAAGTAGCGGACGACCTGCTCGGGCTCATCGGTGATTCCGGCACGACGCAGGGTGGGGTTGTTCGGGATCCAGATGTTGCCACCGGACAACGCCGTCGTGCCACCGAAGCGTTTGCCCTTCTCGACGACCAGCGTCGACAGCCCGGCGTCGGCGGCGGTGAGCGCGGCGGACAATCCACCGGCTCCACTGCCGGCCACGAGGAAGTCGACGGTCTCGTCCCACTGGTCGGTCGACACGGGGTCGCCGTGGTCGTGACTCACGCTCATTAGCCCGACACCCGCAGCAGGAAGGCGAGCACGGTGGCGATGAAGGCCTCACGCTGTTCGAGCATCGTCCAGTGCCCGCACCGTGGGAACACGTGCAGTTCGGCGTCGGGGATGAGGCGCATCGGCACGATCGCGGTGTCCAGCGGACTGACCCGGTCGTCGCGGCCCCACGTCAGCAGGGTGGGCACCCGGATTTTGTGCAGCATCGCCCAGTACGGCGCGGTGGCGGAGGCGTCGGCGGCGGCCTGCCGCGCGATGAATCCTTCGCGGGAGTACATCGCTCGCGCGCTGGCCAGTGAGTCCGGGTCGGTGGCGAGTTCCCAGCGTTGCTCGATCAGTTCGTCGGTGATCATGCTGCGGTCGTAGACCATGGAATGCAGCCACTGAACGAGCCGCTCACGGGTCGGGTCGGCGACGAAGTCCATCAGCAGGTTCAGACCCTCGGCCGGGCCTGGACTGAACAGCGGCACCCCGACCCCGCCGACCGTGACCAGCGACGTGATGCGCTGCGGCACTGCGATGGCCAGGTTCGCCGCGATAATGCCGCCCATCGAGTTTCCGATCACCGCCGCGGAGTCCAGCCCGAGCCCGTCGAGAAGGGCCAGCACGGACGGACCGGCGGTCGCCATCGGGTGACCCGCCACCGGATCGCTCACCCCGAAGCCGGGGAACTCGAGGATCAGGCACCGGAAATGCTCAGCGAACTCCGCCAGGACGCCGGAGTAGTTCTGCCAGCCGGACACGCCGGGGCCGGAGCCGTGCAGCAGGACGAGGGGCGCACCACTACCCGCCTCGTGGTAGCGCAGCACGCCTCGGTCGGTCGTCAACTCGCGCAGCGTCGACTCGCGAGTAATATCCATCGCCATTGTGGGGTCACCTCTCCACAGATCGACGCTATTGACGCCCGCCACCGGCACGCCGCAACGTCCCGATCACCGGGACGTGACGAACCTCGCGTTGCCCCCTGGTGCCGCTGACCGGGAACGTCGGGCCTGCTCCGCATTCGACGCAATCTAACGTGCGGAGTCATGGACGTACCGGCGATCTCGTCGAGCGAGTTCCGCAACGCCCTCGGCAATTTCGCCAGCGGCGTCACCGTTGTCACCGGCCGCGAGTCCGGCGAGCCCATCGGCTTCGCCTGTCAATCCTTCGCGTCGGTGTCGCTCGACCCTCCGCTCGTCCTGTTCTGCGCCGATCACCGCGGGGGGTCGTGGCCCCGCATCCAACGCACGGGCGAATTCTGCGTGAACGTGCTGGCCGAGGACCAGACGGAGCTGTGCACCCGGTTCGGTTCGGGGCGCGGCCGCCGCTTCGAGGAGTTGGAGTGGGACACCTCGGTGTGGGGCTGTCCGGCGCTACGCGATGTGCTGCTGCGTGTGCACGCGGAGGTCGTGGGGGTCCACGTCGCGGGAGATCACGACGTGGTCTTCGGCCGGGTCCACGCGGTGGAGACGGTGCGCGACGACGTCCGGCCCATGGTGTTCTTCCGCGCGTCGTTCAGCCTCGACCCGGAGCCCGACCCGCGCCTGTCGGTTCCCTACGTATGGGGCTGGGGCGATCACTGGGGCTGATCCGATACCTCACTAGCCGGGCTATCGGGCGCCAACCTGCTCGCGGACCCAGTCGATCTCCTGGGCCAGTAGTTCGAGCGCGGTTCCGAGCGGCGAGTAGCCCAGGCGTTGGGACGCGATCGTGCTCAGCACGATCGGATGCGCGCACTGCCACGGGTGTTCGCCCGCCGACGCGGCGGTGGGCTGGTCGACCAGGTCCAGGCTCCCCTGCCATCCGAGGCGTTCACCGATCCTCCGGACGATCTGTTCGGCGTTCGGGGTGTCGGGGTCCGCGCTGTTGAGAACGCGCTGCTCGGGCGCGCCCGCCACAATCTCGATGAGCGCAGCGGTGTTCGCGGCTGCGGTCAGGTGGTCGATCGACGCTCCGTGACCGGTCAACGCAATCGTCGGCTCGCCGTGCAGCATGTGTTCGACGAAGGCCCGGGTCCGGGCGTTACGGGCCCATCGTCCGTGGACCTTGGACGGCCGGATGACCGTGACCGGGAGCCCGCTGTCCAGGGCGACGTGCTCGGCAGCCACCTTCGACGGTGCGTACCCCTCCCGGCTGAACGGGTCCACCTCGTCGCCGGCCGGTGCCAGCGTCGCGTTGTCCTCGCCGATCGGTGCTCGGAACCACGGGGGCTCGGCGCCGTTGATGTGCCGGCCGTCGGCGTCCACGTAGACCGCGCGCGTCGAGACGAGCACCGAGCACCCGGCCGACGCCATCACCGGCAGCAGGGCACGGACCTGCGCGCCACGGTAGGCGAGTAGGTCGACCAACAGGTCCACCCCGCCGCCGACCAGGTGCTCGATCGCCGCGACCTCGCTCCGCTCGATGCGGTGAAACCGGACACCGGCATCGCTCAACTCGTGGGGCATGGATGTGGGATTGCGACCGGTCACGTCGACCGACCAACCGCCAGCCGCCAGCCGAGCGGCCGTCGCGCCACCGATCGCTCCGGTCCCGCCCAGAATCACCGCACGCACGCGACCTCCAAGCCGGACAACCGAATAGGCCAACTGTGCACTACTACTCGAACTGCGCAGTAGCCTCACGGGATATGACAGAGCAGCAGCCGTTCGAGGTAGTCCGGCGGTATGACGGGTTCGAACTGCGCCGGTACCCGTCCCATGTTGTGGCCGAGGTCACCGTCGAACTGCCCTTCGAGCAAGCGGGAAACATGGCGTTTCGGTACCTCTTCGGCTACATCACCGGCCAGAACCGGTCCCGATCGTCGATCGCGATGACCTCACCCGTTACGCAGTCAGCCGGCGCGGCCCAGAAGGTGGCGATGACCGCACCGGTGACCCAACGCAGCACGGAGGAGGGCGAGTTCGTCGTCGCGTTCGTCCTGCCCGCATCGATGACCGAGCAGACCGCCCCGGAGCCGACCGACCCCCACGTCTCTATCCGTACGGTGCCGCCGAGTCTCGCGGCCGTGACGCGATACTCCGGCCGCTGGTCGCAGGACTCCTACGAACGCCATCGACGTTTCTTGCTCCAGGCGATCGAGGCTGAGGGTCTCAAGGTCGTCGGAACACCGCGCTTCGCCCGGTTCGATCCGCCGTTCAAGCCCTCGTTCCTTCGTCACAACGAGGTGGTCGTCGACGTGGACGAGAGCCCTGCGGCACACGCGTAGCCGCACTGCGTGGTGGCGGCGCCGCGCCAACTGGTTCAGAGGTGTGAACCGCCGTCGATGCGCAGCTCCGAGCCGGTCCAGTACCTCGCGTCCGAGGAGGCGGCGAACGCGATCGCGGCGGCGATGTCCTCCGGCTTGCCGAAGCCGAGCAGGGGCAGCACCCGCGCGAAGTAGCTGCGATCCGCGCCGTCGGGAAAGGTCACGTTGGCCGTGAGCGGCGTGTCGACCCCGCCCGGGGAGATGGCGACGACCCGGATTCCGCGCGGCGCCAGTTCGGCGGCAAGGGTCTGCGTCAAGGCCAGCACTGCGCCCTTGCTGGCCGCGTAGGCCGACATGTAGGGGTGGCCCTTCGACCCGGCGGTCGAGGCGATGTTGACGATGACGCCCGTGCCGTCCGGCAGGTGCGGCGCGGCCTCGCGGCAGTACAGCAGCGTGCCCACCGTGTTCACCGCGAACAACTCCTGCATATCGGCGACCGTGATGGTCGCCAGTGGCGTCGTGCGCTGGATGCCGGCCACGTTGATCAGCACGTCGATCCCGCCGAGGTGCTTGCTGGCCGCGTCCACGGCGGCGATCACGTCGGACTCGTCCGAGACGTCACCCACCCGTGCGGTGAAGCTGCCCGCACCGTCAGCCACGAGTGCTGCCGTCGCGTTCAGACCGTCGGCACTGCGATCGACGCCGAACACGTTTGCACCTTCGGCAGTCAGCCGGATCGCCGTGGCGCGGCCTAACCCCGAGCCGGCCCCGGTGAGCAGCACAGACTTTCCCTCGAACCGGTCCACCGGCCACCTCCGAATGTCGCGAGGAACCGGACGCTAACCACGTCGGTCGCGGTGCTGCCCCGGTCTCCCGATCAGCGGGATTACTGCCACGGCCACTCCTGCGCCGCGCGAAGGTGACGACGGCGAAAGGAAGTGGACGTGTCGAACTGGGATCTTGAGGTCGACGTAGCCGTGGTCGGTTCCGGCGGCGGCGCGCTCACCGGGGCATACACCGCAGCAGCCGAAGGGCTGACCGTGGCCGTGCTGGAGAAGACCGATCTGTTCGGCGGGACGTCGGCGTACTCCGGAGGCGGCCTGTTCCTGCCCGGCAACCAAGCAGTGACCAGGGCCGGGGTGCCGGACTCGACCGAGCGGGCCCGTACCTACCTCAACGCGCTGCTCGGCACGCAGGACGAGCAGCGACGCGAGGCTTTCCTCACCACCGCGCCCGGAGTGGTCGAGTTCCTGGAACGCGACCCCGCCCTGCGCTTCGAGTACTACAGCTTTCCCGACTACTTCCCGGTCGAGGGTCGGCTGCCCGGCGGCGGGCACATCATTCCGTCCCCGTTGGACTCCGCCGAACTTCCCGCCGGGCTCCTTGAACAGATCAGACCGACGATCAGCGCCGAACGTACCGGCCTTGCGGTTCCCCGCGAGATCCTCGGCGGCGGTCAGGCCCTCATCGGTCGCTTACTCCTCGCGCTGCACAACACGGGCCGGGCCGAACTACGCACCGGGACGACCGTTCGGCGGCTGCTCGTCGAGGACAACCGCGTCATCGGGCTCGAAGCAGAGACCGACGACGGCGTGCTGCGGGTCCGGGCCCGACACGGGGTTCTGCTCGCTGCCGGCGGGTTCGAGGGCAACGCGTCGATGCGCGCCAGCAGCGGAGTGCCCGGATCGGCGGATGCGAGTATGGCGCCGCCCGGAGTGAACCTCGGGGAGGCGATGTACGCGGGCGTCGCCGTGGGCGCTGCGACCGACATGCTGGACCAGGCCTGGCTGTGCCCGGCGCTCGCGCAGCCCGACGGCAGCGCCGCCTTCTTCCTCGGCCTGCGCGGCGGAATTTTCGTCGACGCCGGCGGCGAGCGGTTCGCCGATGAATCCTTGCCCTATGACCGGATGGGTCGCGAACTTGCCGCCGACCCGGCCCATCGGGTGCCCTGCCACTTCGTGTTCGACTCGGTCGAGGGCGGGCGGCTGCCCGCGGTCAACTGTGTCCCGGGTGTGCGCCGGGCCGACTACCTTTCCTCCGGCGCATGGGTCCAAGCCGACACCCTCACCGAACTTGCCGGCCTGATCGACATTCCGGCAGCCGCGCTCGCGGCCACGGTCGAGCGCTTCAACGGTTTCGCCGAAGCCGGGGTGGACGCCGATTTCCATCGCGGTGAGGACGAGTACGACCGCTATTTCGCGGCAGCCAACGGACGGGTCAACCCCGCACTGGTGCCGTTGGACACGCCGCCGTACTACGCGGCCCGGGTAGTGCTGGGCGACCTCGGGACGAAGGGCGGGCTGGTCACCGACGTCGACGGGCGGGTCCTGCGCCACGACGGCGCGCCGATTGCCGGCCTGTACGCCGCCGGCAACACCAGCGCCTCGGTCATGCGGGATCGCTACCCGGCGCCGGGTAGCCCGATCGGCACCGCCATGGTGTTCGCCTTCCGGGCAGTTCAGGACATCGTCCGCGCGGACGCTGTCTCCCCCGATGCGAAGGTGAGCTGATCGTCGTGCGTGAGATCCCCACTGGCCTCCCCAGCCGGCCCAGGTCGCAGGTCCAGTGCGACGCATGCGGACTCGCGGTGCTGGTCGGCAAGACGAGTTGGCAGCAGACCTCGGTGCAGTGGCCACCGGACGCGACCACCACCTGCCTGGAACTACGCACGGTCGACGGCACCTCCGTGGACGACCGACTGCACGGCTGTCGCGCCTTGCGCCGCTCCATCGAAAAGGCGGCGTTGCGGGGTGCCATCGACATCCCGGACTGACCTGGGGAAATACCTCGGGGAGTGATTCACGAGACGTGCCCGAATCAGGTCGTCCGACCGTGGTGACCGGCACCGTGCCGATCCCGCGCACCCGGGCCCCGCGCGACGGCGGCCGGTCGTCAGCTGGGCCCACGGCGACCGACTACCAGGGCCTCGGCACTCCCGGCAAACACCCCTAGGTGATCGGCGCCAGCGAGGCGAACGGTGTTATCGACATCGTCCGCGCCGCGCGCCGTTTGAACTCTCACGTCGGCCGCAAAATGGGTCGTGATCGGTCACTCCCAGGGCGCCCAGGCCGCATTGTTCACCGACAAGATCGCCCCCACGCGCGCACCCGAGCTGGACTTGCGCGGCGCGGTGTCCATCGCCCCCGGCAGCTTCTTCTCGACCTTCGCCGCCGGCATCATCTCCGGCAACCCCGTGTACGCGGCAGCGATCCAGTTCCTGCCGCTGGTGCTCACCGGAGCTGCGGCTACCGACCCGTCCTTGCACCCCGAACGCCTCGGTCGATCAGGTTTTCAAGCCCGCCGCCGACATCAGCGAGTTGACGGCTGTGCTCGCGGCCAACGAACCGACGACGCTGCACCTTCGCAAGCCCGTGCTCGTCGTACAGGGCTCCGCGGACACGATGGTCGGCAAGCCCGACCACCGACGCGGTGGTCAACGCGCTGTGCACCAACAGCAGTGTCCACCTGAAGTACCTGGTCATCCAGGGCGCTGATCACCGGGCTTCGGTCAGCCAGTCGCTGCCTGACGTTGAGTCCTGGGTGGACGCCCGGATGGCCGGCGTGCGGCCGGCACCGTCCACCTGCTGATCGTCTGAACCAAACACAACGCAGACGTTCGGGGTACTGCTGATGCGCTGGAAGCTCAGACGCGCTGAAAGCTCAGACGCGCTCAAGGATGGTGCCGCTTGCCATCGCCCCACCGGCGCAGGCGGTGATCAACGCTGTGCTTCGATCCGAGCGTTCGAGTTCGTGCAGCGCGGTGGCCACCAGGCGGGTGCCCGTCGCGCCGACCGGATGACCGAGGGCGATCGCGCCGCCGTTGACGTTGAGGCGATCCAGGTCGGGCTCGATGACCTGCGCCCAGGAGAGCACGACGGACGCGAAAGCCTCGTTGACCTCAAACAGGTCGATGTCGGCCAGCGACATCCCGGCCCGATCCAGCAGCCGACGAGTCGCGTCGATGGGCCCGTCCAGGTGGTAGTACGGATCGCTGCCGACCAAACACTGCGCCCGCACCCGGGCTCGTGGCGTCAAGCCCAAGGCATCGGCCTTCTCCTGCGACATCACCAGCACGGCCGAGGCCCCGTCGGACATCTGCGAGGCCGTCCCCGCGGTGTGCCGGCCCTCAGGCAGCACCGGACGAAGCGCGGCCAGCCCTTCACGTGTCGTGTCGCGCAGGCCCTGATCACGCGTTACGACACGGGACTCCCCCGTCGGGGTCCCCGTCTTGTCCAGCACCGGCGCCTCGATAGGGAGGATCTCCCGGTCGAAGCGGCCCTGCTCCCATGCCTGCGCGGCCAACCGCTGTGAGCGTTCCCCGAAGATCTCGAGGTCGGCGCGGGTCAGCCCACGCCGGTCCGCAATCCGCTCGGCGGTGCGGAACTGATCGACCATGTCGATGGACCAGTCGTCGGGGCGGGGCGTCTTCCCCCCCGCGGCATCGGCGAACGACACGCGGCTCATGCTCTCTACCCCGCACGCCACCCCGACGTCGATCGCGTCATCGCGGATGAGTGCGGCGATCAGGTGCAGCGCCTGCTGACTCGAGCCGCACTGCGCGTCGATGGTGGTCGCTCCTGCCGTGAACGGCAGCCCGGCGTACAGCCACGCATTGCGGACGAGGTGGTTGGCCTGCTCGCCGCCCTGGGTGACGACCCCACCGATCACCTGCTCCACCAGCGCCGGGTCGATGCCGGCCCGCGCGAGGACGCCGTTCTGCGCCGCAGCGAGCAGTTGCATCGGTTTCAACCCGGCGAGCCACCCGCCTTTCTTTCCGAACGGCGTACGGACGGCCTCGATGATTACCGGGTTTCCCATTGCACAAGAATAGCGCGAGATTAGAACCAATTCTAGTTTGCTGTGACATTGATGGCAGAGCAGTGACTCGCATCCCGGCGAGTGGGACACGCTGTCGATAACGCCTTCGTGACCGACGACACTTTCGCCGCAGTGCCGCACAAGGATGCGCGGCTACGCCCGCTCCGTGCGGGCCTCGAGAGGAGAGCAAGTGCGACGCAAAATATTGGCCCTGTGCGCGTTGACGGCGGCAGCGCCGCTCGTGTTGGCGGGATGTGGCGGCAGCCGGGGGAGCTCTCCCAACAGCGCTCCCAATACCGGCGCGAAGACCACCGCGGCGGCCCCGTCGTCCGGCACCAGCGACTCCGCCGTGAAGTTCGGCGACCTGGCCTCCCCGTGCGGCAAGGGCGACGCCAAGGGCGCGACCGAGCAGGGTGTCACCGACACCTCGATCCGCATCGGCTACGGCGACGACCGCGGCTTCGCTGGCGCCCCCGGGCTCGAGCAGGATGCTGGAGACGCCGTCAAGGCGATGATCCAGTGGTGCAACGACCAGGGCGGCATCAACGGCCGCAAGATCACCGGCGACTACTACGACGCGGCGATCACCCAGACCAACAACGTGATGCAGAAGGCGTGCAAGGCCGACTTCATGCTCGTCGGCCAGGCCTTCGCCGGCGACGAGGCAGCAGAGGCTGCTCGCGTCAACTGCAAGCTGGTTTCGGTACCGACGTACGCCGTCGGTCCTGACGTTGCCAACGCCCCCATGTACTACTCCGCCGTGCCCAACCCGGTCGACCAGCAGCCGGCGTCGGGGTTCGCGCAACTGCTGAAACTGCAGCCTGGCCTCAAGGACGGCTTTGGCTACATCGACTCGCCACTCCCGGCCGTCACGGCCACCATCGCCAAGGTCAAGGTCGCGGCCGCGGCCGCTGGCTACAAGGTCCTCGACTGCGGTGTGTCGATCAGCAACCAGGGCGAGCCGAGTTACGCGCCGTTCGTGAACAAGTTCAAGAGCTGCGGCGCGAAGGTCATCTACGTCCCGTTCAACCCCAGCCCGGTGGTGTTCAACTTCATCGCCAGCATGAACCAGGCCAACGTGAAGGCCACCTACCTGTCCCAGGCCAACGGGTACGCCGCCTACTTCGCCCAGGCGAATAAGGCGGGCCTGTACAACGACTTCTACGTTCAGATGCCCTTCCAGTTGCTGGAGAATGCGGCCGACGATCCGGCCACGAAGGCCTACCTGGACGCCGTGGCAAAGGTCAAGGGCACGACCGGGCTGCTCGGCATGCAGGCCACCTCGTCGTTCCTGCTCTGGGCGACGGCGGCCAAGGACTGCGGCTCCACGCTCACCCGCCAGTGCATGGTCAACAAGCTGTCCGCGGTGCACGACTGGACCGCCGGTGGGCTGAACGGCAAGACCGACCCGGGGGCGAACAAGGCCACGACCTGTGGCCTGCTGGCCAAGCTCGACGGCACCAAGTGGGTCCAGGCGTACCCGAAGGAGAACGCAACCATCGAGTGCCAGGACTCTTACGCGGTGGAGATCCCCAAGAGCGCTCAGCTCGGGGTCACGTTGAACTCCGACCGGATCGCGACGAAGTTCCTCACCTCTTCGGTCATCAAGCCGCAGAACTGA
>JBDTFN010000288.1:0-5540 GCA_039937915.1 Jatrophihabitans sp.
TCGGCGTCGCCGCGTAACGGGTCCGGGCCCAGCCTGGCCGCCAGCGCGTCGACTTGTTCGGGGGTGAGGAGTTCGCAGGCTGTGGGCCCCCGCAGGTCGGTCCAGGCGTACTCGGTGGACAGCCGCAGCCGCAGCGCCCCCCTGGGCTCGGGCGGCTCACCCTTACCGGCGGTGAACTTGCCGTAGAGGCCGAGGTGGATGTGCAGGATCGCCTCGTTGCCGTAGTGGTGCAGCAGATGCTTGCCGTGGGCCTCGGTACGGACGAGGGACTGGCCATCGATGCGCGCTGCGCCGTCGGTGAAGCGTCCCTGGGGACTGCTTGCCCGGACGATGCCGCCGCCGAAAACGCGCTGATGTTCGCGCGCAAGCCGGTGCAACGTATGGCCTTCGGGCATGTACGAAACGTACAAGTTTCGCCTCGCCACGGTAGGTGGCTGCTCCTTGCGGTGACCGGAATCTCCGTCGATACCGGAGCCGTGACGTCATCGCGTCGGCGCGGCGGTTAGGGTTAGGGGTCAGCGCCCGGGGTGTGGCGCAGCTTGGTAGCGCACTCGCTTTGGGAGCGAGGGGCCGTGGGTTCGAATCCCGCCACCCCGACGAGGCCCGAGCGGTGAGCGAGCTTGCTCGTTCATCCGAGGGTGAGGACGGGGTCGGAGGGCGAAGCCCGAACACCCCGACGAGGCCCGAATACTTCGACCCGAGCCGACCGGGACCCCGGTCCTCGAACCCAGTACCTGGCACCAGTCCGCCGACTTAGGGAGCACCTGCACGTGAAGAGCACCGTCGAGAACCTGAGCCCGACCCGCGTCCGGCTCGCCGTCGAGGTGCCCTTCGACGTCATCCAACCGAGTCTGGACAACGCGTACAAGACGCTCGCCCAGCAGATCCGGGTTCCCGGGTTCCGGCCGGGCAAGGTGCCGGCCCGCGTGATCGATCAGCGGGTCGGCCGCGAGAACGTGCTGCAGGAGGCCCTCAACGAGGTGCTGCCGCGGCTCTACACCGAGGCTGCGCGCGAGCACGAGCTCAACCCGCTCGGCCAGCCCGACGTCGACATCACCGAACTCAACGACGGCGAGTCCATCAGCTTCACCGCCGAGGTCGACATCCGTCCCGAGATCACGCTGCCCGAACTTCACGGCATCGCGGTCAGCGTCGATGACGCAGAGGTCACTGACGCCGACGTCGACGAGCAGGTCGAGGAACTGCGCAAGCGGTTCGGCACGCTCAAGGCCGTCGAGCGCGTGACCGAGGACGGCGACTACGTCTCGCTCGACATCACGACCACGATCGACGGTGCCGAGGTCGAGGGCGGCTCGTCCACCGGCCGCTCGTACGTCATCGGCTCGGACAGCTACATCGACGGACTGGACGCCGCGGTCACCGGCAAGGCTGCGGGTGACACGGTGAGCTTCACCGCGCCGCTGCGTGCGGGCGAACACGCCGACACCGACGCCGAGATCACCGTGCTCGTGAAGTCGGTCAAGGTGCAGGAACTGCCCGAGATCGACGAGGACTTCGCCCAGCTCGCCAGCGAGTTCGACACCGTCGAGGAGCTGAAGGACGACCTGCGCACCCGCCTGGCCCGCGTCCGCGTCATGGAGCAGGGCGCACAGGCGCGCGATCACGTTCTCGAGCACCTCATCGACACGATCGACTTCCCGCTGCCGGAGTCCGCGCTCAAAGCCGAGATCGAGCAGCGTGAGCACGAGATCGTGCACCAGCTCGGGCACGACGACGCGCAGTTCCAGGCCTACCTGGACTTCCAGGGCCAGACCCGCGAGGAGTTCGACGCTGCCATGGCCGAGAGCGCCGAGAAGTCGGTGCGCGCCCAGTTCATCCTCGACGCGGTCGCGGACAAGTCCGACGTCCAGATCGGCGACGCCGAGCTGACCGAGTACCTCGTCCGGCAGGCGCAGCAGTACCAGATGCCCCCGCAGGAGTTCGCCAACGAGATCGTCCAGGGTGGTCGCCTGCCGTTGCTCGTCGCCGACATCCGGCGCAACAAGGCACTTGCCGAGGTTCTGGAGAACGCTGCGGTCACCGACGCGTCCGGCAACACCGTCGACCTCGCGGCGCTGTCCGGGTCCGGCGCCCAGGACGTCGACGACATGGACGCCGACGACCTCGACGACGATGAGGACGACGCCGAGGGCGTCGAGGGCGATCCGTCGCAGGATTGAGCTTTACCCCATCACGCTCTGAGCGAACGCGGGCCGTACCGGGACTCCCGACGGCTCGCGTTTCGTTAGGGTCGACGTACACCAACGAACGCTTCGAGGAAGGGCTGCTGTGAGCCAACGGGACCAACACGGCGCGCAGATGCGCACGGCCGGCGCCGGTATGACGCTGACCGACTCTGTCTACGACCGGCTGTTGCGGGACCGGATCATCTTCCTGGGCCAGCAGGTGGACGACACGATCGCCAACCAGCTGTGCGCGCAGATTCTCCTGCTCGCAGCAGAAGACCCCGCCCGTGACATCAACCTCTACATCAACTCACCCGGCGGCTCCGTCACGGCGGGCATGGCCATCTTCGACACCATGCAGTTCGTCGAATGCGACATCGCCACCTACGCCATGGGCATGGCCGCGTCGATGGGGCAGTTCCTGCTCTCGGCCGGCACGCCCGGCAAGCGCTATGCGCTGCCGCACTCGCGGATCCTGATGCACCAGCCCTCGGCCGGCATCAGCGGCACCGCGGCTGATATCGCGATCCAGGCCGAGCAGTTGAGGTTCGTGAAGTCGGAGATGGCTCAGTTGATCTCCGAACACACCGGCCAGAGCGTCGACCAGATTCAGGCCGACTCAGACCGCGATCGCTGGTTCACCGCACAGCAGGCCAAGGAGTACGGCTTCGTCGATCACGTCGTCAGCCGCGTGAATCAGGTGGCCAACGGTGCCGCCCCGGATCCGGCCTGAGAGGAAACGCAATGAGCGAGCTCTACACCCCGTACCAGGCCGGTCTGATCCGCGCCGCGGCCGCTGACGCCCGCGCGCCGCAGTCGCGCTACATCCTCCCGTCATTCGTCGAGAAGACGAACTACGGGATCAAGGAATCCAACCCGTACAACAAGCTGTTCGAGGAACGCATCATCTTCCTCGGTGCCCCGATCGACGACGTCGTCGCCAACGACGTCATGGCGCAGCTCATCGTGCTCGAGTCCACGGACCCCGACCGCGACATCCAGATCTACATCAACTCCCCGGGCGGCTCGTTCACGGCGCTGACCGCGATCTACGACACGCTGCAGTACGTGCGCCCGGAGATCCAGACGATCTGTATGGGCCAGGCGGCCTCGGCCGCTGCGGTGCTGCTGGCCGCGGGTACGAAGGGCAAGCGCTTCGCGCTCACCAACGCCCGGATCCTGATCCACCAGCCCTCGGGCGAGGGACAGGGTCAGGTCTCGGATCTCGAGATCCAGGCCAACGAGATTCAGCGCATGCGGGTCCTGTTGGAGGAGATCCTGGCCAGGCATACCGGCCAGACCGTGGAGAAGGTCCGCAAGGACATCGACCGCGACACCATCCTCACCGCGGCACAGGCCAAGGACTACGGGATCGTCGACGAGGTCATCACCTCGCGCAAGCTAGCTCCTCAACCCTGAATCTGAGGGCTGCCGTCCACTAGGACGCGACCGGGATTGATGGTCTTTTCCCGGTCGCGTCCGGCGCGTTATCCGGCGACTTCCGCAGGTTTTGCGGGTAGCGTGCGAGTCCTGCTCAACAAGCCCCCCGTGCTTTGTCGAAGGAGTGTCGTCCGTGGCACCACGCGTCGGTGAATCTGGCGATCTGCTCAAGTGCTCCTTCTGCGGGAAGAGTCAGAAGCAGGTCAAGAAGCTGATCGCCGGTCCGGGTGTCTACATCTGCGACGAGTGCATCGACCTCTGCAACGAGATCATCGAGGAGGAACTCGCCGAGACGAGCGAGTTCAGTTTCGACGAACTGCCCAAACCGAGCGAGATCTTTGAGTTCCTCAACGGCTACGTCGTGGGTCAGGACCAGGCGAAGAAGACGCTCGCGGTCGCGGTATACAACCACTACAAGCGGGTCCAGGCCGGCAGCGAGGCCAAGCCGCGAAACGCCGACGCCGTGGTCGAACTGGCCAAGTCCAATATCCTGCTGCTCGGCCCTACCGGTTCGGGCAAGACGCTGCTCGCGCAGACTCTGGCGCGGATGCTCAACGTCCCGTTCGCCATCGCTGACGCCACTGCGCTCACCGAGGCCGGTTACGTCGGTGAAGACGTCGAGAACATCCTGCTCAAGCTGATCCAGTCGGCCGACTATGACGTCAAGCGCGCAGAAACCGGCATCATCTACATCGACGAGGTCGACAAGATCGCCCGCAAGGCCGAGAACCCTTCGATCACGCGCGACGTCTCCGGCGAGGGCGTCCAACAGGCCTTGCTGAAGATCCTCGAGGGCACGGCGGCATCGGTGCCGCCCCAGGGCGGACGCAAGCACCCGCACCAGGAGTTCATCCAGATCGACACCACCAACGTCCTGTTCATCGTCGGCGGCGCGTTCGCGGGCCTGGACACCCTGATCGAGAGCCGGGTCGGCAAGAAGGGCCTGGGCTTCGGTGCCGAACTGCACACGAAGTTCGAGAAGGAGACCAAGGACATCTTCGGCGACGTCATGCCCGAGGACCTGATCAAGTTCGGTCTCATCCCTGAGTTCATCGGGCGCCTGCCGGTCATCACCTCGGTGCGGCCGCTCGATCGTGACGCGCTCGTGCAGATCCTGACCGAACCGAAGAACGCCCTCGTGCGTCAGTACGCCAAAATGTTCGAACTCGACAACGTCGAACTCGAGTTCACCGACGACGCCCTTCAGGCCATCGCCGACCAGGCCGTGCTGCGGGGCACCGGCGCCCGAGGCCTGCGCGCGATCCTGGAAGAGGTTCTGCTCTCGGTCATGTACGAGGTGCCCTCCCGCGAGGACGTCGCCCGCGTCGTCATCACCCGTGAGACCGTGATCGACCACGTCTACCCGACCCTCGTCCCGCGTGAGCCGGCCAAGCCGCAGCGCCGCGAGAAGAGCGCCTGACCCACTCTGCCGTGGCCCCGTAGCGGCGACCATCGCGGCGTAGCACGGCGGGTATCGCCTTCGCGCGGCCACATGTGGACGCGTCCGGGTCGTCCACAGGCACGACGTGCCCCGCCCGACGGCGCGGCTTCGGCGCCATCCTCTGCCGGTGGATCTCGATGAACTCATCCAGGCCGACGGCGGCGTCGCCACCCGCAGCCGCGGCGTAGCGGTGCTGGGGCGCAATCCGTTCGACAACGCGGTGAAGAGCGGAAGACTCGTCGCCGTCTTCCCTCGCGTGTACGCATACCCCTGGGACGTCGACCTTCCGGAAATTCGTAGGCGGGCGGCGCTCGCGAGCGTCGGCGGTGACGTGGCGCTGAGTCATCAGACGGCGCTGGAGTGTCGCGGCCTGCCCGTCCCGGACAGTTCGCTGCTGCACGTCACGGCCTACCTTCCGCGCCATCCACGCGGAGTCCCCGGCGTGCTGCGCGTCCACAGGAGCAGGCGTCCAC
>JBDTFN010000289.1:0-16324 GCA_039937915.1 Jatrophihabitans sp.
GCTCTATCCCCCGGCTGGACACGAGGCGGAGCCAGGATGAAACAGGTCGAGATGAGCGAAGCGGCCCTGGCCGGCCGCTGGCCCGAGCACCAGCCCGGTCCAGTCGCTGTGTGCGCCCAGGCCGCAAGCCGCGCCGAGCGGGATGTCCTGACGCGATGGATCCGGGACAACCAACCAGCGAACGCGACGGCACGCACAGTGTCGGTGCCCTACCCGAACGGCGATGACGTCGCGCCCATCGAGCGGGCGATGAGGAATGCGTTGTCCGACGAGGAGTCGGTGATCCTCCCGCTGCGAGTCGTCTGGAAACCCCGCGACCAATCCCGGCTGCCGCACCAGATCGAATCCCTGGTCGTCGGCGATCCACGTCACCCGCGAGCCCTGGCCCAACCGGTGATGCGACGTCTGCAGGGCGACCGGCCCGTCGTGGTGGTCGCCGAGCCCGCGTCGGTGGGCGAACTGCGTGCGGCCTGGACGATGCGCCGCGACGCCGAGCGCGACGAGTTCTCGCGTTTCGTCGCGCGGCGATTCGTCCTCGCTCTCGAGCGTGCCGAGGCTGTCCAGCTGGGCCCGCAGCACAAGGTGCCCAAGCTCGTGCGGGAGGAGATCCTCACCTCCTCGCGGTTCCGGGCCGGACTGCGCAGCCTGGCCCAGCGGATCGGCCGCCCGGAGTCCGAGATCGGCCCCGAGGCCGAGAAACATCTAGACGGTCTGGTCGCCGGGTACAGCCGACCGCAGACCGACCTGACCATGTTCATCAGCCGGCACATGTACTCGCAGGGCTACGAGCGCGAGATCGACTACGTCCCGGAGCAGGTGGAACGAGTGCGGGAGGCCATGCGGACGCACCCGACCGTCACGCTGTCCTCGCACCGCTCCCATCTGGACGGGATGGTGCTGCCCGTACTGTCCCAAGAGTTCGGACTACCGCGCGCGCACATGCTCGCCGGCGACAACATGGACTTCTGGCCGGTCGGAGCGATCATGCGCCGCGCCGGCGGGATCTTCGTGCGGCGGGACAGTTCCGACGTGCCGGTCTACCGCTACGCCCTGCGCGAGTACATCGGCTACCTGGTCGAGAAGCGCTTCCACCTCGAGTGGTTCATCGAGGGTGGACGATCGCGCACCGGCAAACTGCTCCCCCCGCGACTCGGCGCGCTGGTCTATGTGGTCGACGCCTATCGACAGGGTCGCACCGACGACGTCGCCCTCATCCCGGTGTCGATCACCTATGACCAGTTGCGCGACGCCAACGACTTCGCCGGCGAGGCGGTCGGAAAGGCCAAGCAGGCCGAGGACGCCGGTTTCCTGGTGAAGCTCTGGCGCGGCAACCACGACCGCTACGGCAAGGTCTACGTCCGATTCGGCGAGCCGGTGTCGCTGCGGGAGATGATCGGCCCCCCTGGCAGCGGACCGGAGGAAGGCGTCGAGGACGTCGGTCTAAAGAAGGTCGCGTTCGAGGTCGCCTGGCGCATCAATCAGGTGACCCCGGCGACGGGCACCGCGCTGGTGACCCTCACCCTGCTCGCCTCGGTGGGCCGCGCGCTCACTCTGCGACAGTTGCGTGCGGCCCTCACCGAGCTCATCGGCTATGCGAAGAGTCACGACCTGCCCATGACCGATAGCGCGCGGAGCCTGGACACCGACGACGGTGCCCAAGCTGCGCTGGACGCGCTGATCCGCCACGGCGTCGTGACCCGTTTCGACGACGGTCCCAAACCGGTCTACGGCATCGGCGAGGGCCAGCACCTCGTCGCCGCCTATTACCGCAACTCGATCATCCACTCGTTCCTCGACGACGCGATCATCGAACTATCCCTGGCACAGACCGCCGAGGGCGGTCCGGCAAACGCGACCGACACGTTCTGGGACGCGGCGATGTCGTTACGCGATCTGTTGAAGTTCGACTTCTTCTTCCAGGAGAAGGAACGCTTCACTGCCGACCTCGCCGCCGAGCTCACTCGGCGCAATCCGGGGTGGGAGGACCTGCTGGGCAAGGGACCGGCCGGCGCGCAGGAGATTCTGAGCAACGTCCGTCTGCCGGTCGCGCATGCGACCCTGCGACCGTTCTTCGAGGCCTACCTCATCGTCGCGACCGAGCTCGTGGCCGACACAACGCCTGCCGCGGACTTCGACCGGAAGTCGTTCATCAAGAGCTGCACCGGCCGCGGACGTCAGATGCTGTTGCAGAAACTGATCGAACGGCCGGAGTCGGTGGCCTCCCACCTGTACGCCCCTGCGCTGAAGCTTGCCGAGAACCGCGGCCTTCTGGTCGACGGTGCAGACGTAGCGGTCAAGCGCGCCGACTTCGTCGCCGAGATCCGCGCCGTGCTCGCTCGGGTCGACGCCATCGAGCAGGCCGCGAAGCGCCACTACGGAAAGCTGATGGTCGACGCCGACACCGACACCGCGACGGAGTAATACGTCGCGGCGCCGGAGGCTCAGCCGCCGGCGGCGCGGACGGGAGCGATCACCTTTTCGCCGTACTTCTTGATCTGGTGCAGCTTCTTCTCCAGCGGCTCGGTGTCCGGACCGCCCGCGTAGGGGTCGCGGAAGCCGACGCTGATGTCGGTGACGCCGAGCTCGGCGAGGTGCCCCACGCCCTCCGGCGCGAAGCCAGCCAGCGTCGCGGCGTGGAACTCAAACGGCTCGTCGGCCCGCCCGCACTCCGAGCGCAACTCCTGGAGTCGACCGATCATCCTGGTCAGCTCCTCGAGTTCGGCCAGACCGGCGTAGATCCAGCCATCGGCCGAGCGCGCAGCCCGACGCAGCGCGACGTCGCCGTGCCCACCGGTGATGATCGGGATCGGTCGCGTCGGCGCAGGAGCCATCTTGGCGCGCGGCAGGTCGAAGATCTCCCCGTGGTGTTCGAAGTACTCGCCGGTGGCGAACCCCCGCACGATCGCGATCGCCTCGTCCATCCGCTTGCCCCGCTTGGCCCACGGGACGCCGCACAGCTCGTAGTCCTCCGGCCACGGGCTGAGCCCGACGCCGAGCAGGAACCGGTTGTCGCTGAGCACCGCCAGACTGGTCGCCTGCTTCGCGACCAGAGCGGGCGCGCGGACCGGCAGCTTCAGCACGTTGGTCAGGAACCGGAGCGTCGTCGTACTCGCGGCCAGCGCACCTATCAGCACGAACGGCTCGAGGAACGGTTTGTCCTCGAGGAAGGTGCGGGTCCCGTCCGGGTTGTACGGGTACTGGCTCGACGACTCGGCCGGGTAGGCGATGCTGTCGGCGATGAGCATGGTGTCGAAGCCGGCCTCCTCCGCGGCCCGGGCAAGCGGAACGTAGTACGCGGGATCGGTCATCGCCTCGGCGTAGGAGAAGCGCATGTCAGTCCTTTCGGCCGTCGCTCGGACGGGCGGGTCGGGTTCGGGTCATCGGGGTAGGGCTGCTTCGGCGCGAACGACGCCGAGAAATCGTTCGACGGCGTGCACCATGTGGTGGGCCCGCACCGACGGGAACGTGTCGAAGGCGTGTTGCGCGCCGACGAGTTCGCCGAAGACGACCGGTTGGTTGGACACCGCCCGCAGATCGCGGACGAAGTCCCGCGCCTCGGTCGCCGGCGACAGGGTGTCGTTCGTACCATGCAGGACGAAGAACGGTGGCGCCTGCGCGTTGACCTGGCTCATCGGCGACGCCTCGTCCCAGCGGGTCCGATCGTCGGTAGCCAGCGTTTTGAACAGCGTCTTCTCCAGCCACGCATTCGAATCGGCACGCCCGGACCCGTGTCGGTTGAGGAAGTCGTACACGCCATAGCAGGGCACGGCCGCCGCGACGGAGGTGTCTACGTCCTCGAATCCGGGTTGCCAGTCTTTCCGACCCGGGGTGAGCGCCGCGACCGCGGCGAGGTGACCCCCGGCTGATCCGCCGGTGACGACCACGAAGTCCGGATCTCCTCCGTACCCGGCGATGAAGGTCTTCACCCAGGCCAGCGCGCGCTTGATATCCACGATGTGATCCGGCCAGGTCGCCTTCGGGCTGAGCCGATAGTTCGGTGCAACGCAGACCCAGCCACGCTGCGCAAGGTGAGCCATCAGCGGTTCCCCCTGCCCCTCCTTCATGCCGCTCGACCACCCGCCGCCGTGGATCTGCACCACCACCGGCGCCCGCGCGTCGGACGCCAGATCTGCGCGCCGCCACACATCCAGCACGTTGCGCCGGCCGTGTTCGCCGTAACGCAGGTTGGTGGCCACGCGGTAGCGACGACGCACCGCGAAGTTGGGCAGCAGCAGTCGTCGCGTGGTCCAATCCTGCTGCGGCTCGATCCGTAACGGAGCGGCCATGCGCTCGCGGTAGCGCGGCCCCAACGCATCGACGAGGGCCCGCTCGAGCTGGTCACTCGCCCGATCGCCGCTCCGGTAGGCCTGCGCGAGACCGAGCCAGGAACCCACGGTGAGTGCAGCGCCGAGCCGACCGCGCGTGCTGTCCAGAGCACCGTGCCGGGCCAACGCCACCTGCGTGAGCGCCTGCACCAGCGCGGTATGAACCGGTAGCTCCGAGGCCGGCAGGCCGAAGGCGAAGGCACCCAATGAGAGCGGCCCCGTCCGCGCGACGGGATGCACCGCATTCGTGGCGGTCACTACCGCCGTCGCGCCGGCAGCCAACGCGAGGGAGTCACTACGCATCACCTGAGCGTGGCAAAGCGCGGACGCCGACGCGCGCGCCGTCCCGCTCAGCGGGTACAACCGAGTAACCGCCGCCGCGGGCTGCAAAACTGCCCGCCATGCGAACGATATGTGTGACCGGGACAGCGTCAGGTATCGGTGCAGCGACCAAGGCACGGCTAGAGGCTTCCGGCGCCAGGGTGATCGGCGTCGACGTCCATGACGCGGACGTGGTCGCCGACCTGTCGACAGCGGACGGCGCCCGGGCCGCGGTCGAGGCAGTGCTCGCCGCCGCCGACGGCCGCCTGGACGGCTTCGTGCCGTGTGCCGGCGTCGGTGGTACCGGCACGCCGGCGTTGACGGTCGGACTGAACTACTTCTCCGTCCTGGCCCTGCTCGCCGGGCTCCGACCGGCGCTCGCCCGCGGCGAGGACCCCGCGGTGGTGCTCATCTCGTCCTTCGCGACGACGACGACGCAGCGGCTCACCGACGCCGACATCGACGTCTATCTCGCCGGCGACCAGCAGGCCGCGGTCGATCATTTCGCCGACACCGGCTACCTCGCCTATCCGGCGGGGAAATGCGCGCTGGCCTACTGGATGCGGATGAACTCTGCGGATTGGATGGCTGACGGCATCCGCCTCAACGCCGTGGCTCCCGGCGTCATCGAGACCGGGATGACCACTCCGTTGAAGGACATCCCCGGCGTCGCCGAGGCCCTCGCGCAGATCCCGATACCGGTCGGACGGTGGGGGCGGGCCGACGAGGTCGCCGCCGCGATCACCTTCCTGCTGTCGACCGAGTCCAGCTACGTCCTGGGACAGACCCTGTTCGTCGATGGCGGCACCGACGCACAGCTCAACCCGAAGGGCCATCCCGCCCCGGGCCGCTGAGCGCCGTTCGCTGAAGGTCTACCCGGGAGGCTCGTCCGAGCTCACGTGAGCTTCGAGCGGCCCCCGGTGCTCCAATAGTCAGCCGTGACCTTGAGTCCCTTGATGCTCGCGCGTGGGTAGAGCTCCTCGTGCACCCGCTGGTAGCCGGTGCTGGCGATGAACCACTGGCCGTCCACCTTGCGATAGGTGTCCTCGTAGTACGCGGTACCGCGGATCGTGACCTGGTACTCCTGCTGGATGATCAGGTCCTCGAGAGCCCAGATGCCGGTCGCCTCGGTGCGGTCAGCGCTGAGGGTGATCTCCGGGTGATGGCACTTGTGGCTCGACAGCACCGAGGTGGACCCCATCTTCTCGCGCAAGAACCCACCGATCGCCTCCCGGCCGGTGAAGCTGTGCGCGCCCCCGCCGTAGGACGCCTCGGCGTCGGGCATGAGCAATGCCTCCAACTCGTCCCACTGCTTGAGGTCCAGGTGACGCAGATAGCGGTACTTCAGGGTCTCGATCTGCCTGAGCTCGACGAGGTCACTCGGGGTGAGCTGCTCGACGATCACGAGCTGCTCGGTGGCGCGTGCAGCAGATCCACAGCGGTCTTCTTGACCTGGGGGTAGTCGACCTTGCCGACCGCCGTCCGCGGGACCGCAACCACCACGAGCACCGACTTGGGGATCTTGAACGCCGCGATGCGCGGCCGGCAGTGTTCGCGCAGTTCGTCCTGGTCGGCGACATGGTCCACCCGCAGCGTGACCAGGGCAGTGACCTGCTCGCCCCAGCGCGGATGCGGGGTTCCGATGACCGCCGCGTCCATGACCGCCGGGTGCTCCTTCAACGCGGCCTCGACCTCCTCCGGGTACACCTTCTCGCCGCCGGTGTTGATCGACGTGGAGCCGCGACCGAGCAGACTGATCGAGCCGTCCTCCTCGATGCGCGCGTAGTCACCGGGGATGACCCACCGCTTGCCGGCGATCACCGGGAAAGTCTTGGCGGTGCGCTCGGGGTCCTTGATGTAGCCCAGCGGGATGTGCCCGCTGCGGGCCAGCATGCCGACCTCACCGGGTCGGCTCACGGCGCTGAGATCCGGCTTGACGACGGTCACGTCAGTTCCGGCATCGAACCGGGGCGCCGCGTGCTTGACCCCGCTGTCGGGTCGCGACGCCGCGGCGCCGGTCTCCGACGCCCCGTAGGAGTCAAGGATCATCGCGTGGGGCAAGGCTTGCTTGAGCTGCTCACGGACCGCAGTCGACAGCGGAGCAGCCCCGTTGCCGAAGATGATCAGACTGGACAGGTCGGGGGTGGTCCAGTTTGGGTCCGAGATGGCCTCGGCCAGCGGCCGACCGACGGCGTCGCCCATCGTCGCGAAGACGTTTGCCTTGGCGTCGGAGGCCAACTGCAGCGCCTTATAGGCATCGAAAGCTGGCTCGCAGTACAAGATGAGCGCACCACCCGCGAGGTGCGCCGCGCCCATGATCCACTGGCTCCCGCCGTGCATCATCGGTCCAACGGTCAGCAGCCGGAGCTGGTGCGGGGCGGATCGCGCCTCCTCGGCGAGCTGCTCGACGCCGCTGATGGGCCGGCCCTGACGCATCGTGTTCATCGCACCGAACACGATGTCCTCCTGCCGCCACAGGACCCCCTTGGGCATGCCCGTCGTACCGCCGGTGTAGACGACGTACTCGTCGTCGGGCGAGCGCGGTCCGAAGTCGCGCTCGGGCGACGCCGCCGCCAACGCCGCTTCGTAGTCGGGCCCGATCGACAGGACGGTGTGCAGGGCCGGCATCGACTCCTGCAGCGATTCGACCATCGGGGCGTAGCGCGGGGCCACGATCGACGCAACGCAATCGGCGTCGTCGTAGAGGTAGCGCAGCTCCTTCGTCACGTACCGGAAGTTGATATTGATCGGTACCGCGCGAATTTTGAGACACGCGTAGAACGACTCGATCCACTCGAGGCAGTTCTCGCTGTGGATCGCCACCCGATCTCCCGGACCCACGCCGGTACCGGCCAGATGATGGGCCAGCCGGGTCGCCCGTTCGTCCAGCTCTCGGTAGGTGAGCTGGTCGCGTCCGGTCGTGACGGCCAGGTGGTCCGGGACGGCGTCGGCCAGGGCTTCGATGATGTCGCCGAGATGAAGGGTGCGCTGCGTCATGCCGGGAAAATACCGAGCTTATGCGGCGCCGCCGGGCACGTTCCCGCTGAGCGGTACGACCCGGTCCGGACAGCGGGACCGCGGCAGTACCGTTCGACGCTGGCCACCATCGGATCGGGAGTGCAATGTCGAACGAGCTGGGGATCCGAGCCGTCAACACGGTGCGTCGAGCGCGTGCCCGGACTGGTTCGAGTGCGAACTTCACCAATCTGCTGAGCCCAGGACGCATCGGTGGCCTGCAGCTGCCGAACCGCGTCGTCATGGCAGCCATGGACATGAACCTGTGTCACACGGGCGAGCTGGACGAGGGCGACATCGATCATTTCGTGGCCCGTGCACGGGGCGGCGTCGGGCTCGTCATCACCGGCACGTCCGCAGTCGCGTACCCGCAGGGTGCGACGACGCGCAAGCAGCCGGGGCTGTCCGACGACCGCTACCTCCCGGGGCTGCGCGCGCTCGCCGACGGCGTCCATGCGGTCGGCGGACGGGTGTGCGTGCAGCTGTGCCACCACGGCAAGACCTCCGCCGTCGACACCGCGGACGGTCGGCCCCTGCTCGTGCCCAACCTGTCGTTGCCCAAGCCGGACATGACCGCACTGATCGACACCACGAACGAGGAACGGCAGAACCTCGGCAACGCCCGCGAGGGTAAGACCGAGTCGTACAAGGAGGCCACCGAGGAAGACCTCGCCGAGGTCGTCCGCGTCTTCGCCTCCGCGGCCGCGCGGGTGAAGGCCGCCGGGATCGACGCCGTCGAGATCCACGCCGGCCACGGTTACCTGCTCAACACCTTCCTGTCCGCCGGCTACAACAAACGCAGCGACCAGTGGGGCGGCTCGGTGCAGAACCGCGCCCGGCTCACCTGCGACATCGTGCGGGCGATCCGCGTCGAGGTCGGGCCCGGTTTCCCGGTACTGGTGAAATTCAACGGGGCTGAGTTCTTCCTGGAGAACGGCACCACCGTGGACGAGGCCGTTCAGATCAGTCGCCTGTTCGAGTCTGCAGGCGCCGACGCGATCGAGGTGACGGGCTACTCCAACGACCCGTTCTCGGGGTTCACCTTCGGCCCGTTGCCGACCGCCCCGGCCGCCTACCGCGACGTCACTCGCGCGATCCGCGCTGCGGTCACCATTCCGGTGATCGCGGTAGGGCGGGTGCTCCCCGAGCTCGGCGAGCAGATGCTGGCTGCCCAGGAGTGCGACTTCGTAGCCATGGGACGATGGCTGCTCACCGACCCGGATCTCGTCGACAAGATCGCGGCCGGCCGACGCGCTTCGGTTCGCCCCTGCATCGACTGCCTGGTGTGCGTGGAACGCAACTTCTTCAACGACACCCCACAGTGCACCGTCAACCCCGCGCTGCGGACACCGAATACGCCGGATCTGCCGCCGACCGAGCACCCTCGCACCGTGGTCGTGATCGGTGGTGGCCCCAGCGGAATGGAGACCGCGCGCCTCGCCGCGCGGTGCGGGCACCGAGTGACCCTGCTGGAGAAGAGCGAACGGCTCGGCGGAACGGCGTGGTTCTCCCAACTCACCACGCCGGCCAACGGCCCGTTCATCGAATGGCAGGAGCACGAACTGCACGACGAGGGCGTCGACGTACGCACCGGTGTGAACGCCACCCTCGCGCAGGTGCAGGCGCTGCGACCAGACGTCGTAGTGGTCGCCACCGGTGCTCGCCGGGACCTGCCCGCGCTCCCCGGAGCCGATCTGCCGCATGTGCAGACAGGGGACTCGCTGCGTGACCTGATGACCGGCGCCGCCCCGGCCACCGCCGGTCGTGGGATTCGTGCGCTGCTCGCCCGGATGCTGGTCCCCGTCGCGCGCCTGGTGGGCATCACGGCGAGGCCACGGCTGCTGCGTGCACTGTCGCGGGTCTGGTTGCCGGTCGCCCGCGATGTCGTCGTCATCGGTGGTGGGCTGGTCGGGCTCGAACTCGGTGAGTTCCTCGCCGAACGGCGTCGCCACGTCACCGTGCTCGAGGACGGGCCGGTACTCGGCCTGCCGATGGCTATGCCCCGTCGGCTCTCGGCAGTGGCGCGCGCCAAGCACGCCGGGGTCGAAATGATCCGCGGCGCCGCGCCGACGCGCATCACCGCGACAGAGGTCTACTACCGGGTCGGCGACGACGAACGGCGCGCCGCCGCCGGGACCGTGATCATCGCCGGGGGCGTGCGTCCCGACACGTCAATGGCCGACGACCTGCGGGCTGCCGGGCTCGACGTACGGATCGTCGGCGACGCCGGCGAGGTCGACTACATCTTCGGCGCCGTGCATTCGGCGTGGCGGGTCGCGCGCGAACTCTGAACGGTGGGGCGCGTTCGAAGCACGTCCCACTGCCCGGGACCGCCGCACCGGATCAGCGGCCCAGGACTCGATACTTTCGTCCAGACGACGTGGAGGCGCACATGGCCGAGCAGAATTCAGCGACGCGACGGCCAATGGAGCCGTTCGACGCACTGATGTACCGCAGCGAGAGCGATCCACGAGCACGCTCGGACATGCTCGCGGTGTTCACCCTGGACAAGGCACCCACCTGGGACCGCTTCGTCGACACCTTCGATCGTGTCTCGCGCGAGATTCCGGCGTTGCGCCAGCGCGTCGTCGAGTCGCCGGTCCCGTGGGTGCTCCCGCAGTGGGTCATCGACCCGGACTTCGACCTGCGCTACCACCTGCGTCGGATCAGGCTCCCCGAGCCGGGAACCTGGCGTCAGTTGCTCGACGCACTCGAGCCGTTGACCATGTCACCGCTGGACCACGCTCGTCCGCTGTGGGAGTTCAGCCTCGCCGAGGGACTCGAAGGTGGCCGGGCGGCGTTCGTGACCAAGCTGAACCACGCTGTCACCGACGGCATGGGCGGGCTGGAGTACATGCAGGCCATCTTCGACGCGGACCGCGACGCCAAGCCTCGCCCGATGCCGCCGAAGCCGGCCCCCCTGGACATCACCCCCCGCGACCTGCTGCGCCAGGCCGTACGCGGCGCACCCCGCTCGGCCGTCGGAACGACGGTGCGTTCGGTGCGCAGGCAGACCCGCCGTGGCGCAGCACTGGTCACTGGTCCTCGCAAGGCGTTGTCCGAGGCGAACTCTTACGTGCACTCCTTCCGCCGGGTGCTCACCCCGCCTCCGGTCGAACCGTCGCCGCTGCTGCGGCGGCGCAGCCTGCAACGCCGATTAATCACCCTTGAACTCGAACTGCCCGAACTGAAGCGCGCCGCCAAGAGCGTCGGCGGCTCGGTCAACGACGGGTTGCTCGCCGGAGTCTGCGGCGGACTTCGGATCTATCACGAGAAGCTCGGCGTGCCTGTCGAGTCGATGTCCGTGGCGATCCCGATCAACCTGCGCACCTCTGACGATCCAGCCGGTGGCAACCGGTGGGCCGGCGCCCAACTCGCGCTGCCGGTCGGTCAGACCGACCCGACCAGCCGGATCCAACTCATCCGCGAGATGGTGCTCGAGGCCCGGGCCGAACCGGCTGCGAACGCCCTCGGGCTCGTCGCCCCGATCGTGTCCCGCATCCCCCCGACCCTGCTGTCGCTGGCCATCGGCGAGGCGATGCAGACCCACGACGTCCAGGTGAGCAATGTCCCGGGCAGTCCGTTCCCACTGTTCCTCGGCGGAGCGGAGGTCCAGGGCATGGTCGCGTTCGGCCCGCTCCCCGGCCC
Organism: Jatrophihabitans sp.; assembly: GCA_039937915.1. Classification (GTDB taxonomy): domain Bacteria; phylum Actinomycetota; class Actinomycetes; order Mycobacteriales; family Jatrophihabitantaceae; genus Jatrophihabitans. Next base: position 11,310 of record JBDTFN010000289.1, read on the forward strand.
CGCCGCCATGATCGTGATGAACACATATCTGCAGACCGGCTACATCGGGGTCAACCTCGACCCAGCCGCGATCACCGAACCGGAGCTGTTCGAGGAGTGCCTGCAGCAAGGCATTCAGGAGGTTCTCGGCATCGGCGTGGCGCCGAAGCCCGCTAGTAACTCGCGGCGCAAGCCGTCGAGCGTTGTGGAGTCGACCCGATGAGCGACGACGCGGCAACGACAGTGGTCAATCTCGATGACCGTCGGCCACCCCCCGGCCGGGTCAAGCCCAAGCTGCCCGGGACGATCGCGGAGATCCTCGGTTCGCCCGAGGGCCCGAGCGTCGCAGCGTTCTTCGACTTCGACGGCACGCTCATCGCAGGCTTCTCCGCCGCAGCAATGGCCGGCGATCGCTGGCGCGAGCGCGACATCAGTCTCGGTGAGCTGGCCAAGTCGCTCAAGGTCGGCCTACGCATCGGCGCCGGCCTGGCTGATATGCAGGAGCTCATGCGGGTGAGTGTTCAGGCCTGGGCCGGGCGCAGCGACGACGACATGACCGAGATCGGCGACCGCGTGTTCGTCCAGAAGGTCGTCGACACGATCTTCCCCGAGGCCATGGAGATCGTTGCTGCGCATCAGAAGCGCGGACACACCGTGGTGCTGACCTCGTCGGCCATCCAGTACCAGGTCCAGCCGATCGCAGCACATCTCGGCATCGAGAACGTGCTGTGCACCCGGCTGGAGGTGAAGGAGGGCATGCTCACCGGCGAGATACAGGGCATCGCGCTATGGGGTCCGGGCAAGGCCGAGGCCGCCCAGCGGTACGCCCTCGAGAACGGCCTGAACCTGGATCAGAGCTACTTCTACGCCGACGGCGACGAAGACCTGGCGTTGATGCATCTGGTCGGCAAGCCCCGTCCGACGAACCCCGGCCCGAAACTGGAGGCGGTGGCGCGCAGGCGGGGTTGGCCGGTCCAACGCTTCACCAGTCGCGGTCGAGTCGGACCGCTCGGGCGGGCGCGAAGCCTGGCCGGGTTCTTCAGCGTGGCCCCGATCGCGATCGTGGGCGGTGGCATCGGCGTGCTGAAACGCGATCGCCGGGCGGCGGTGAACTTCGTCAGCGAGCAGTGGTTCCAGAAGATGTTCGGGATCACCGGGGTGAAGTTGAACGTCGAGGGCGAGGAGCACCTGTGGTCCCACCGACCGGCCGTGTTCATCTTCAACCACCGCACGAATCTGGACGCCTTCATCGCCGCTTCCCTCGTCCGGAAGGACTTCAGCGGGGTGGCGAAGAAGGAACTGGAGAAGGACCCGATCATTGGCATGATCGGCCGGTTCGGTGACATGGCCTTCGTCGACCGCGGTAACACCGACAAGGCCGTCGAGGCTCTCGAGCCGCTCATCGAGTTGACCAAGACCAAGAAGCTGTCGATCCTGGCCTCCCCCGAGGGCACGCGGGTGGTCGGCGAACGGCTCGGGCCGTTCAAGAAGGGGCCGTTCCGGATGGCGATGGCCGCGCAGGTGCCGATCGTGCCGATCGTCATTCGCAACGCCGACGTTCTCGGGCCACGCAACTCCGCGGTCATCCGGCCAGGAACCGTAGACGTCGCGGTCCTGCCGCCGATCTCGGTCGCCGATTGGACGGTGCCGGATCTCGCCGAGCGCATCGCCGAGGTACGGCAGCAGTTCGTCGACACCCTGGCGGACTGGCCCGGCTGAGCCGCGCTGGTCGAACGGATGACGTGACTGCGAACCGGATCGTCACGGCGATCGGGCCGGCGACGAGAACGCTTCACGTCCCTTCCCCCGTATTCGTCGACCCAGCGCACCCCCGGGTCCTGTGTCCGGCCTCACCTTCGCGGTGTGTTCACAGGGCTCCTCTGGCAACTTGTGCCGGTGACAGTCAGGTCCCAACGGCCGCTCGAATCGACGCATCGGCCGGCCGCGACGGTGAACAAAGTGCCCGCAGTGACGGCGATGTTCTGGACGGCGAAGGCGCTGACGACGGCGTTGGGGGAGTCCACGTCAGACTTCCTCGTGCACCAGTTCGCGCCGGTTCCCGCGGTGCTGGGCGGGTTCGTGCTGTTCTGCATCGCGCTGGCGGTGCAATTGCGTGCCCGGCGTTATCTGGCGTGGGTCTACTGGTTCGCCGTCGCCATGGTCGGCATCTTCGGGACCATGGCCGCGGACGTGCTGCACGTCGGATTCGGGGTGCCGTACGCGGTGTCCACGAGCGTGTTCGCGGTTGTGCTCGCGGGGGTCTTCCTGATCTGGCACCAATGCGAGGGAACGCTTTCGATGCATGCGATCGACACCCCGCGCCGAGAGTTGTTCTACTGGACCGCTGTCGTGTCGACTTTCGCACTAGGGACCGCGGCCGGGGATCTCGCTGCCGTCACCTTCCATCTGGGTTACCTGCCCGCCGGTGTGGTCTTCACAGCGGCACTTCTGATTCCCGCACTCGGCTACCGATGGGCCGGCTTGAACGCAGTGTTCGCATTCTGGTTCGCCTACGTGCTGACTCGCCCGGTCGGCGCCTCCTTCGCCGACTGGCTCGGCAAACCAACCGCCGAGCACGGTCTGGGAGTGGGCTCCGGCCTGGTGAGTCTGGCTCTGGCCGTTGCGCTACTCGGCTGCGTCGCCCACCTCGCTCGCAGCAGTCAGCTCCGTTCGCACGACTAGTCAGTCGACTGCCTCGGACGCGGTATCTGCTTGTCGATGAACAGACCGTTCGCCGAGACGCACACCTCGTCGCCGAGCATGATCCGACCCTCGGTGAAGATCTTCCGTCCGTCGACGCGCACTTGGCGGCCCAGGACGGTGAGTTGCTCGAACAGGGGCGTCGGCCGGTGGTAGCGCAGTTCCAGGTTGGCGGTCATACCGCTTGTGCCGGCCCAGGCGTTGGCGACGCCCAGCGTGTGGTCGAGCAGCAACGCCGAAATGCCGCCGTGCACGCAGCCGGGCGGCCCTTGGTACGGCAGACCCAGGATCGCTTCGCCGCGCACCGACCCGTCGGGCAGGCCGACCAGGCGCAGCGGGGGCGCAATGGCGTTCTCCGGACCCGTGACCGGGTCGTGCCGGGTGACGCCCTCGCCGTGCCACATGTCGACCATGCGGTCGGCCATCGGTGGGGCAACGGCCGCCAGCTTGTCGGCGATCACGTTGAGCTCATCGGCAACGTCTCCGATCTGCGCCGCCGCGTCGCCGGCGCGCAGCAGTTCGGCCAGAAGCCGTCGTACCGCGACAACAGTCGCGTCGACCCTGGCGCTACCGGGCCGGGCAGTCAGTTCGTGCTCTTCCATCATTCGCCGTCTCCAAAGTCTTGCTCCATGGACCTCAAGCGTTATACTAGAATACATTTCAGTTACGTCCGACCGGCGGCTCCCGCTGGTTCGTTACGGAAGGTGCCGAAGCGATGACCACTACCCAGCCGAGCCCCACCCAACTGCTCGAGGAGACCGAAGTCAGGTCCGTCGACGCCGGCGTCCTTCCGACCCGATTCGCTCGCGGCTGGCACTGTCTGGGCCGCGCCGAAAATTTCACTGACGGCACCCCACATCGGATCGAGGCATTCGGCGCGAAACTGGTGGTATTCCAGGGTCAGAGCGGCGCGTTGAGCGTTCTCGACGCATACTGCCGGCACATGGGCGGCGATCTGAGCCTCGGCACGGTCAAGGGCGACGAGATCGCGTGCCCGTTCCACGACTGGCGATGGGGCGGCGACGGACGCTGCAAGCAGATCCCGTACGCGCGGCGGGTGCCCCCGCGCGCCCGGACCGCCGCGTGGCCGACACTTGTGCAGGACGGACTCCTGTTCGTCTACAACGACCCGGAGAAGAACCCACCCCCCGCCGACGTTGCCATCCCCCGCATCCCGGAGGCCGAGAGCGACGAGTGGACGGACTGGATCTGGGGCGAGACGGTCGTCGACGCCAACTGCCGCGAGGTCATCGACAACGTCGCCGACATGGCGCACTTCTTCTACGTCCACTTCTCCTTCCCGACCTTTTTCAAGAACGTGTTCGAGGGGCACACCGCGGCACAGTCGATGAAGGGCATTGCCCGCGAGGACGTCGGGCGGCAGGCCTCGGCCGGACGTCGCCTACTCGGCAACGACTCCGATGCGGCGTACTACGGCCCGTCCTTCATGATCGACAACCTCGTCTACAAGTACGAACACATGGATGTCTCGTCGATCCTGATCAACTGCCACTACCCGGTGAGCGCGGACAAGTTCGTGCTGATGTCGGGCATCATCGTGCGCAAGTCCGAAGATCTTCCTGACGCCGAGGCCACTGATCTGGCGCACAAGCTCGCCGCTTTCATCGCCACCGGGTTCCAGCAGGACGTCGAAATCTGGAAGTCTAAGACCCGGATCGACAATCCGCTGCTGACCGAGCAGGACGGACCGGTCTACCAGCTTCGCCAGTGGTACGAGCAGTTCTACGTCGACGTCGCTGACGTGACCCCGGAGATGACGAGCCGCTTCGAGTTCGAACTGGACACCAGCAAACCGATCGAGGCGTGGAAGCGCGAGGTCGCCGACAACCTCGCCCGCCGGGACTCACAGCGCGATGACCCCGGCCTGCCGGTCGGCACCTGAGGATCCCGCCAGACACCCACCGTCCGTTCCATGCAGACCGACGGCGACCTGGTGATGACGTATCAGGGCGCAACGGTGTGGGCGTCGAACGTCTCTGTGCCGGGCTCGTATCTGGTGATGCAGCCCAACGGCAACCTCGCCATCATCGGAGCGGGCGTTGTGCAGTGGACGTCGCGGACGATGGGAATGGCGGGGACGGATGGAGTGCGCCCGTTCTTGGACGTCAAGACCGACGGGCACTTCATTGTTCAAGTGACGCCGCCGACGAGCCTCGCTGGTTCCATCCGCACGATCTTCGATACAAGCACCCGACCGGGCGAGTTCGGACGCGCGACGCCGACGGATCCGCTTCGCCTCATGACCCAGCGATCCGTCTTGCACCCTGGTCAATCGCTGATCGGCGCTCACGGCTACCGGCTCACCATGCAGGCCG
>JBDTFN010000290.1:0-4318 GCA_039937915.1 Jatrophihabitans sp.
ATGAGCGCGCCGTATCTCGGTGGCGCCACCGTCGACTTCACCGACACCATCGAGCAGCAGGGGTTCACCATCGACAACCCCAACGCCGGCGGCGGTTGCGCGTGCGGGAACAGTTTCTGCGGCTGAATCCCGCGGGTCGGCCGGGCCCGTGAATCCGTCCTTGGCCGAACGAGTGCGTCGCTCTCGCTGAATCTGCGTGAACGTCGTCTCGCCGTGGTGGCGTCGTTTCGTGCGGCGGGCCGATGAACGTTGGGTAGCGTCTGCGGTTATGCCTGTCCTTGTTGCTGGGTCCATTGCGTCAGATCACCTCATGCACTTCCCGGGGAAGTTCGCCGATCAGCTGCTGGCCGATCAACTGCACCAGGTCTCGTTGTCCTTTCTCGTCGATGAACTGGACGTGCGGCGCGGCGGGGTAGCGCCCAACATCTGCTACGCCATCGCGCAACTCGGCGGGTCGCCGGTGCTGATCGGCAACGTCGGCAAGGACTTCGAGGAGTACCGGACCTTTCTCGAGGCCAACGGCGTGGACTGCACCCACGTCCGGGTCTCCGACACCAAGCACACGGCTCGGTTCGTCTGCACCACGGACGTGGAGATGTGTCAGATCGGTTCGTTCTACGCCGGCGCGATGGGTGAGGCGGTCGATATCGACATCGCCCCCATCTGGGATGCGTCCGGCGCCGACCTCGTGGTGATCAGCGCATACGACCCGGCTGCGATGGTCCAACACGCCGCCGAGTGCCGGAACAAGGGCCTGCGATTCGTCGCGGACCCCTCGCAGCAGATCACCCGGATGGACGGCCCGGCGCTCAAGGGCCTCATCGAGGGTGCCGATCTGTTGTTCACCAACGACTACGAGAAGAATCTGCTCGAGTCCAAGACCGGGCTATCCGAGGCCGAGGTCATGGCCCAGGTGAACGTCCGGGTCACCACGCAGGGATCCAAGGGCGTCGAGATCGTCGGTCACGACTTCGAGCGCGTGCATGTCCCTGTCGCCAAGGAGCGTGCCAAGGTCGACCCCACTGGCGTCGGTGATGCCTTCCGCGGCGGGTTCCTCACCGCGCGTGAGTGGGGAATGTCGTGGGAGCGAGCGGCACAGGTCGGCAGCATGATGGCCACGATGGTGCTCGAGACGGTCGGCACCCAGGAGTACGCCGTGGAGAAGGACGAGTTCGGCAAGCGGCTGGCTGAGTCCTACGGCGACGACTGTGCCGTCGAGGTGGCCGCGCACCTCGGGATGCCGGCGTAGTTTCGGCACCGCGTGTGCTCGGTCAGCGATCGAGTTCGCGGAACGCGGCCTCGACTTCGTCGAACCGGGCCTGATCCAGGGCGGCACCCTCGCGGCGCACTACCGCGGGGTCGAGGGTGAGCACCCGATCCAGACGGATCTCGCTCGGTCTGCGCTTCGGGTCCCAATCGCCGGCCCCGATGTCGAGCCAGTGGCGCCCGTAGCGGGCCTCGTCGGCGGCATCGCGGTCGTGGTCCTTACTGGTGAGCATCAGACCAAGCAGCAGTTGTCCCAGGTGAGCGATGACGAGCACCGGCCGGTCCTTGCCCTGGTTGGGGTCGTCCTCGTACGGAACCCAGGTCCAGACGATCTCCCCGGGGTCGGCAAGCCCGTCGGGGTGCGGTTCGTAGGTGAAGGCGACGTCGCCCTGATAGTCGGGGAGTGCGGCCATCAGAGCCGTACCGGGTAGACGGGTTCGGGCGGGGCGATCACGATGCGCTCCTCGACGAAGATTCCGTGCCAGATGATGAACACCAGCAGCGTCCAGATCTTGCGGGAGTAGTCATGCGGGCCGGACCGGTGGGCCTCGAGCAGGCGGAGCGCGGCGTCCCGATCGATCAGCTCGTCCGCGCCTGAGTCGGTGATGATCGCGCGGGCCCATTCATACATGACGTCCTTGAGCCAGTGCCGGATCGGCACCGGAAAACCCAGCTTCGGACGATTGAGCACATGCGCCGGCACGATGAGGTCGAGCGCCCGCCGCATGGCGTACTTCGTCGTCTCCTTCGTCAGCTTCAGATCCGTCGGGATCGATGAGGCCACCGCAAAGACCTCGGTGTCCAAGAACGGAACCCTCAGCTCCAGTGAGTTGGCCATCGTCATCTTGTCGGCCTTGACCAGGATGTCGCCGCGCAGCCAGGTGAACAGATCGACATATTGCATGCGGGTCGAGTCGTCCAGGTGCGTGGTGCGGTCGTACAGCTGGCGGGTGACGTCCATGTAGGACACCGACGGGTCGTAGGCCTTGAACAATCCCTGCATCTCGTCCGGGCGGAAGATGCGTGCATTGCCGTAGTAACGCTCCTCGATCCCGATGGCGCCGCGACGGAGCAGGTCCTTGCCCCGCCGACCTTCGGGGATCCTGGTCGAGAGCCGGCCGAGGCCACGCCGGGCGGACTTCGGCAGATGATCGAATCCGCGCAGCGAGATCGGCTCCTTGTAGATCGTGTACCCGCCGAACAACTCGTCGGCTCCCTCTCCGGAGAGCACGACCTTCACGTGCTTACGGGCCTCGCGGGCGATGAAGTACAAAGGGACGAGGGCCGGATCGGCGACTGGGTCGTCGAGGTACCAGATGATCAGCGGCAGCGACTCCATCATCTCCTCGGCCGTGACGACCTTGGTGATGTGTTCGACACCGATCGCTGCGGCCGACTCGGCCGCAACGTCTATCTCGCTGAAGCCCTCACGTTCGAAACCGGTCGTGAACGTCAGCAGGTTGGGATTGTGCTTCTTGGCCAGCGCGGCGACTGCAGTCGAATCGATTCCGCCGGACAGGAAGGACCCGACAGTCACGTCGGCCCGCATGTGCTTCTCGACCGAGTCCTCGAGCGCGTCGGCGATGCTGCGGAATAGCTGCTGCTCGTCGGTCACCGGTCGGATCGCGAAGTCCGGGTGGAAGTAGCGGTGCGGACGAAGTTCCTCACCGGGGCGCATCGTGAAGTAGGTGCCGGACTCGACCCGGCGGATGGCCGTGTGCATCGAGGCCGGCTCGGGGACGTACTGCAGGGTCAGGTAGTGCTGCAGCGACGTGACGTCGACGGCCTTCGACTCGGCCTCGGTGGCGACGTCGAGCAGTGACTTCTTCTCGCTGGAGAAGAAGGTCCCACGCTCGTCGGTCATCGTGTACAGCGGCTTGATGCCGAACCAGTCGCGCGCTCCGAACAGCACGCGTTCCTGGGAGTCCCAGATCAGGAACGCGAACATCCCGCGCAGTTCGCGCACGATCTTCGGGCCGAGGTGGTGGTAGCCGGCGACGATGGCCTCACCGTCACCGTCGGTCTCGAACGTGGCGCCGAAGTCGCGGGTCAGCCGTTCGCGCAGTTCGAGGTAGTTGTAGATCTCGCCGTTGAAGATCAGTTCGTATCGACCCGCGAGCCAGGACAACGGTTGGTGCGAGTGGTCGATGTCGATGATCGACAGCCGGCGGAATCCGATCGCGGCGTCCGCGTCGTGCCAGACCCCACCCTCGTCAGGACCGCGGTGCCGCATCTCGGGCAGCGCGCCTTCGACCACCGGAGCGATCGATGCTGCGTCACCGTTCGCCGACAGAAAACCAATCAATCCGCACATGGGGACAAGTATCCCGACTCGCTTACCTCAGTCGGCGGACGGTGTGGCCGGGTGTTCCGTCCTCGGCCGCATGTTCGCCGACGTACTCCTGGCCACGCATCCGGCACCAGGCCTGAATGTCTGGACGGGCGGCGGGGTCGTCGGCCTCGACGGTGAGGGTCGCGCCCACCTCGACGTCGCCGATGTGCCGGGCCAGGTCGAGGATCGGCAGCGGGCAACGCCGCCCGCGGCAGTCAACAATCACCGGTGATCTCGCCTCACAGCCCCTGCGCCCCGAGTTCGGCGCGAACACCGGCGACAACCCCGGGCAGGACCGACAGGAAGCCGTCCACCTCGGCGTCGGTCGTGCCCGCATGCAGCGAGACCCGGATGTTGCCCGACGTCAGGGCGCCCATGGCCACCAGGACATGTGACGGTTCGAGGGTCGAGGACGTGCACGACGACCCGGACGACACTGCGAAGCCGAGTCGGTCGAGGGCGTGCAGTACCGCCTCGCCGTCGACGTAGAGGCAGGAGAAGGTGACCAGATGGGGCAACCGGTCCTGTGGATCGCCCTGGACCTCGACATCCTGAACCGTTGCGGCGACCACGCGCCGGATCCGCTCGGTCTGCTCGAGGTGCCGGACCGCCGTGCTGTCGCGCTCGGCCTCGACTGCGCGTAGCGACGCGGCGGCAGCCACGATCGCCGGCAGGTTGGGCACACCGGGCACACGACCACCCTCGCGCTCGTCCTGCGGG
>JBDTFN010000291.1:0-18057 GCA_039937915.1 Jatrophihabitans sp.
CGACCCAGACGAGCCGGTGCCTGACGACGCCGGTCCGCTGCTGCCGGACACCCCCGAGACGCTGCCGCCCGCTCCGGTCGAGCCGATGCCCGGTCCAGACGATCCGGACAGCGTGCCTGCGTAACGCCCCGTGGCGTCCTAGCCTGGAGGTATGCCGACCAACATCGCGAGCATTGCCGTCGTCCATGGTCGGGTCGTCCCTGTCGACGGCCCCGTCATCGAGGACGGGACCGTCCTCGTGCAGGACGGGGTGATCACCGACGTCGGTGCCGACGTCGTGGTGCCCGAGGGTGTCGAGACGATCGACGCGACCGGACGCTGGGTGCTACCCGGGTTCGTCGAGGCGCACGCGCACGTCGGCATCGACGAGGAGGCCCAGGGTTGGGCCGGGGACGACACCAACGAGATGACCGACCCGAACGGCGCCCGGATGCGCGCGCTCGACGCGATCAACCCGGCCGACGAGGGATTCCGCGACGCCTTGTCCGGCGGGGTGACGTCAGTGGTCGTCAAGCCTGGCAGCGGGAACCCGATCGGCGGGCAGACCGTCGCGATCAAGACCTGGGGCCGCATCGTCGACGAGATGGTGATCAAGTCGCCGGCGTCGGTGAAGAGCGCGCTCGGCGAGAACCCCAAGCGGGTCTACAGCGAGAAGAAGCAACTGCCGTCCACTCGGCAGGGCGTCGCCGCCGTCATCCGCGACGCGTTCACCGCGGCCCAGGACTACCGCGCCCGCCGCGACGCAGCGGCCGCGAAGTCCGAGCCGTTCGAACGGGACCCGACCAACGAGGTGCTGGTGCGGGTGCTCGACCGCGAACTGCCGTGGAGCCAGCACTGCCACCGCGCCGACGACATCGCGACGGCCATTCGGCTGGCCGACGAATTCGGTTACCGCCTGATCGTCAACCACGCCACCGAAGGTTTCCTCATCGCCGACGTCCTGGCCGACCGCGGCATCCCCTGCGTCGTGGGGCCGATGCTCACGACGCGCTCGAAGGTCGAACTGCGCGAGCGGACGATCGCCAACCCCGGTCTGCTCGCCAAGGCGGGGGTGACCGTCGCGATCATCACCGACCACCCGGTCGTCCCGATCCACTTCCTCGTCCACCAGGCGACCTTCGCGGTGAAGGAGGGGATGACCCGTGACGACGCACTGCGGGCGATCACCGTCAACCCGGCCAAGATCATGGGTCTGGACGACCGGGTCGGCTCACTCGCCGTCGGCAAGGACGGCGATGTCGTCATCTGGGACGGCGACCCGCTGGACGTGATGAGCCGCGCGCTGCGGGTGTTTGTCCGCGGCGTCGCAGCCTATGAGTGGCGCGACGGCGTCGGCGTCACCACCAGCCCCTACTGACCCAGCAGGTCCTTGAGCTGGCTGTTGATCCAGGTCGAGGCCTCGAGGATGGCCGGGCTGAACTGCTCCATTCCGTAGAAGCCGTGGATCAGGCCGGGGAACTGACGATGAACGACCCGGACGCCCGCCTTCTCCAGTTCCGCGGCGTAGGCGTTGCCCTCGTCGCGCAGCGGGTCGAACTCCGCGGTAGCAACGATCGCCGGGGGCAGACCGGCAAGGGTCTCGGCCTTGATCGGCGACAGCCGTGGATCTTGGGCCACCTCGGCCGCTCGGGGGTCGGTCTCGTCGAAACCGAGGTAGTGGCGGCCGAACCACTCCATGTCCTTCAGGGTCAGGAAGTACCCCTCGGCGTTCTCCGTGCGGGACGGGAAGTCGCCGAGCAGGTCGACTGCCGGGTAGACGAGCAGTTGTGCGGCGAGCGTCGGTCCGCTCTCGCGGGCGAGCAGGGAACAGACCGCGGCGAGGTTGCCGCCGGCGCTGTCGCCACCGACGACCAGCTTGCCGGCATCGCCGCCGTAGGAGTCGATGTCCGCCGCGACGGCGGTGAGCACCGCCATGCTGTCCTCGACCGCGGCGGGAAAGACATGCTCGGGTGCGAGTCGATAGTCGACGCTGACGACCACCGCGTCGGCGTCGCGGGCCAGCCGACGGCATACGTTGTCGTGGGTCTCGAGGTCACCGATCACGAAGCCGCCGCCATGGACGTAGACGACCGTTGGTCGGGGTCCGTCGCCGGCCGGCCGGTATATGCGGACCGGTACGTCGGCCACCTCGGCGTCGGTGACGTCGGCGACCTCGACGACCGTGGAGGGGTCGCGTAACTGCACCAGCAGCGTGTTCAGCGCCTGCCGTGCCTCCTCCGGCGTGCCGTCGGACAGCCCCGGAAGGCCTTCCATCATCTGCAGGATCGGGACGAGGTTCGGGTCAAGGGGCATGACCCGATCCTGGCACACTGGCCGGGTGGAGATCTGGCTGAACCCGGCTTGCTCGAAATGCCGGACCGCGGTCTCGGCTCTTGACGCCGCCGGCCTCGAGTACACGGTCCGTCGCTACCTCGACGATCCGCCGGACGCGGCCGAGCTGCGCGAGGTACTGAGCCGGCTGGGACTCCAGCCGTGGGACATCACCCGCACGGGGGAAGCGGTAGCCGGTGAGCTCGGTCTGGCCGACTGGACCCGCGATGCCCACTCGCGCGAGACCTGGTTGGACGCGCTTGCAGCACACCCGCAGCTCATCCAGCGCCCGATCATCACCGCCGACGACGGGACGACCGTGATCGGCCGCTCGGAGGACGCGTTGCGTACGGTGCTGGATCGGCGTCCGCGACGCACCCGCGCGTCGGTCCGGGTGCTGCTCATCGACGAGCGGGACCAGATTCTGCTGTTCCACGACAGCGACCCGGGCGCGCCAGACGTCCACTGGTGGATCTTGCCCGGCGGTGGGATCGACGCGGGCGAGGACGAACGCACGACGGTCGTGCGCGAAATCGGTGAGGAGACCGGGCTGTCGCTCGATCCGCAACTGGTGCGCGGCCCGCTGGCCCGCCGCACGGTGCTGCACGGTTACAGCGACCAGGTGACGAGGCAGGACGACGCGTTCTACCTGGCGCGGGTGCCGACCTTCCAGATCAGCACGGCCGGCCACACCGAACTGGAGAAGGTGACGCTGCTGGGCCACCGGTGGTGGTCGCGAGTGGAGCTCGAGACGACCGACGAGACGGTCTGGCCGGTGGTGCTGCCCGAGCTATGGGACCTTGCCGGGTCACCGCAACTGTGGCCGGTCGTCCTGCCCGAGGTCGAGGAATCGAGCGTGCCGGCCGGTCAGGACATCGGTGGCGACGTCCGGGCGACCGGACGGAAGTAGCGACTGCTCGTCGGTGCAACGAGCAGCGCCACGATCGCGACGTCCAGGACGAGTGCGACCAGGCTGAGGACTCGTGACACGCCGGACTCGTCGCGCCCGAGCGTCGACAGCGTGATGGCGACGCCGATTCCGCCCAGGGCCCAGGTGGCGAGCCGCGCCCAGTTCCGGGCCTGCGTGACGTGCCGGGTGAACAGCGGGAACAGCACCAGTACGGCCAGGTAGTAGCCGAGGCTGACCGTGAGCGACGCGGTCACGCTCGCCTCGCTGGGGCGCGGAGTTGCATCACGCAGCCGGTGGCGGACGCCGTCGAGATCGACCAGGGTGACGATCAGGTAGACCCCGCTGACCGTCGCGGCGACGATCATCAGCCGGGCGGCCGTCGTGACCGAATGCGGCCGCGGCGGCAGCGCCACAGTGCGCAACGGAGCCTGGTCCAGCATTGGGTGCGCGCCTCCTCGGGTCCGTCGCCGACGCTACGTCGCGGCGACGGCGGAACGGGGACGCGCGCCGTACGGCGATCGCCGCTCAGACCTCCAGGCCGGGGTAGAGCGGGTTCGCCGTCAGCATCTCGTCAGCCGCGGCCTGGGTCCTGGCCGCGACGCCGTCGGCGATCGTGTACTTCGCCTTGGACGACCCGCCCGACGCGACGGCCGTGGGAGTCGTCGCGGTGAGGACATCGACGATCAGTTCCGCGGTCTTGTCGAACTCGGCCGCGCCGAAGCCGCGGGAGGTGAGCGCAGGGGTGCCGATCCGCACGCCGGAGGTGTACCAGGCGCCGTTCGCGTCACGGGGGATTGCGTTGCGGTTGGTGACGATGCCGGAGTCGAGCAGCGCGGATTCGGCCTGCCGACCGGTGATTCCGAACGAGGTGACATCGAGCAGCACCAGGTGGTTCTCGGTACCGCCGGTGATCAGGCGGACGCCGCGTTTGGACAGCCCCTCGGCCAGGACCACCGCGTTGTCCGCGACATTGCGTGCATAGGTCTGGAAGCTGGGCTGCCGGGCCTCGGCCAGAGCGACGGCCTTGGCGGCCATGACGTGACCGAGCGGGCCGCCGAGCACCATCGGGCAGCCGCGGTCGACGGAGTCCGCGAACTCGGGCTGGCACAGCACCATCCCGCCGCGTGGTCCGCGCAACGACTTGTGCGTGGTGGTCGTGACGACGTGCGCGTGCGGCACCGGGTCGAAGTCGCCGGTGAACACCTTGCCCGCCACGAGCCCAGCGAAGTGCGCCATGTCGACCATCAGCACGGCGCCGACCTCATCGGCGATCTCGCGCATAGTCGCAAAGTTGACCTTGCGCGGGTACGCGGAATAGCCGGCGATGAGCACGAGCGGTTTGAACTCTCGTGCGGTCGCACGGACCTTGTCGTAGTCGAGCAACTCGGTCTCGGGGTCGGTTCCGTAGGAGGACTGCTCGAACATCTTGCCGCTGATGTTGGGCCGGAAGCCATGGGTCAGATGGCCCCCCGCGTCCAGCGACATGCCCAGCGCGCGCTGGTTGCCCAGCGCCCTGCGCAGGTTCTGCCAGTCGCTGTCAGTGAGGTCGTTGACGTGCTTGGCCCCGGCCGCGGCCAAAGCCGGCGATTCGATGCGCTGGGCCAGTATCGCCCAGAAGGCGACCAGGTTGGCATCGATGCCTGAGTGTGGCTGGACGTAGGCATGCGGGGCGCCGAACAACGCCTTGGCATGATCGGCCGCGGCCTGCTCGACGGTGTCGATGTTCTGGCAGGCGGCGTAGAAACGATGCCCGACCGTCCCCTCGGCGTATTTGTCCGAGAGCCAGGTGCCCATCGTCAACAGGGTCGCGGGGGAGGCGTAGTTCTCACTCGCGATCAGCTTCAGCGAGCCTCGTTGGTCAGCCAATTCGCTGCGGATCGCCGCAGCGACGGTCGGCTCGACGGCCTCGATCACCTGCAGGGCGTTCTGGTAGGCGGCGGACGCGGCGGTGGCGTCGAAGGGCTGGGACATCTCGGGGCTCCTGGTGGGGCGGGCTTCGCAGAGGGGCACCCAGGCGCGCGGCGATCGTGCCGAGCCGCTCCCCGGTGGTGAACCCACCTTATTGCGCCAGTCACGACCCGTGGAGAGCATAGCCACATCGGCGGTCACGGACGGCAGCGTGAACTACTAGGTCGTCCTACTATCGATCTATGGGCAACGGCGACGCAGAATTCGACCAGTACCAACTCCGCGAGGAGCAGAACCTGCTCCGTGCGGCCGTCCAGGAGTTGGTGGCGGACAAGATCGCGCCCCGTGCGGCGGAGATCGACGCGCTGGGTGAGTTCCCCCACGACGTGCTCGCCGCCCTCGTCCGCAACGACCTGCACGCGGTGCACATCGCCGAGGCCTACGGCGGTCCGGGTGCCGACGCGATCGCAGCCTGCATCGTCATCGAGGAGGTCGCGCGTGCCTGTGCCTCGTCCTCACTCATCCCGGCGGTCAACAAGCTCGGTTCGCAGCCCATCGTGCTGGCCGGTTCGGAGGAGCTCAAGCAGGAGGTCCTGGGCTCGATCGCCAAGGACGGCGCGATGATCAGTTACGCACTGTCCGAGCGGGAGGCGGGCTCGGACGCCGCGGCCATGCGCACCCGCGCCGTGCTCGAGGGTGACCACTGGGTGCTCAACGGCACGAAGTGCTGGATCACCAATGCCGGCGTCTCGACCTGGTACACCGTCATGGCGACGACCGATCCCGACAAGGGCGCGAACGGCATCTCCGCGTTCGTCGTGCATAAGGACGACCCCGGCTTCTCGGTCGGCGCCAAGGAACGCAAACTCGGTATCAAGGGCAGCCCGACCTGCGAGATCTACTTCGAGAACTGCACGATCCCGGCGGGGCGGATCATCGGCGAACCGGGGACCGGATTCAAGACCGCGCTGCGGACGCTGGACCACACCCGCCTGGCCATCGGTGCTCAGGCGCTCGGTATCGCCCAGGGCGCCTTCGACGCGGCCCGTGACTACGTCAAGGAACGTAAGCAGTTCGGCCGGGCGATCGCGGACTTCCAGGGCATCCAGTTCATGCTCGCCGACATGGGCATGCGCATCGAGGCCGCCCGCCACCTGGTCTACGCCGCCGCCGCTCGGGCCGAACGCAACGAGCCGAATCTGACGTTCACCTCATCGGCGGCCAAGGTGTTCGCGTCCGACACGGCGATGTCGGTGACGACCGACGCGGTCCAACTGTTCGGCGGGGCCGGCTACACGATGGACTTCCCGGTCGAGCGGATGATGCGCGACGCCAAGATCACCCAGATCTACGAGGGCACTAACCAGATCAACCGCATGGTGATGGCCCGCAACCTGCTGAAGTAGGTCAGCGGTTCGAGCGGGCGAGCGGCGGGAGTCGGCGCGGGTGCCGGTACCAGCGTGCGCCAGAGGAGTTCGGGCTCGACATCGTCGGGGCGTGGGATGGGCGTCGATGGGTGTCGCACGACCCGGGTGCGGTTCTCCTTGAACAGGTGACCGCTGTAGGCGACGAGAATCGCCATTCCCGCGGCCGTGCCGAAAACGACGAACAGCAAAGCAGACATGGACTTCCCCCGGTGACCCGAACCCCCGCGACTCGAATCAGTTCTTCACTCTGCCATAACGCTCAAGGGCCGTCACCCTCTCCTCGGCGTGGTCGACGACTCTTCTCGGATACGCCGTCGGGCCACCATTGGGTAGGTCCCACGGTTCGTGGACCGCTTTGCCCGAAACGTCAGCCAGTTCGGGGATCCAGCGACGCACGTAGTCACCGTCCGGGTCGAACTTGACGCCCTGGGTAACCGGATTGAAGACCCGATAGAACGGCGACGCGTCGGTGCCGGTGCCGGCTGTCCACTGCCAGCCATGCTGGTTGGACGCGAGATCTCCGTCGACCAGGTGCTTCATGAAGTGCCGGGCCCCGTGCGTCCATTCGATGTGCAGGTCCTTGACCAGGAACGAGGCCACGATCATCCGGACCCGGTTGTGCATCCACCCTTCGCCGAGCAGTTGCCGCATCCCGGCGTCGACGATCGGGTAGCCGGTGCGGCCCTGGCGCCAGGCGTCGAACACAGCCGTGTCCGCTCGGGCGTACTCCATCCGAGCGAACCGGGGCTGGTAATACTCGCGCGCCGAGCCCGGCCACTCGTGCAGGACGGCGGCGTAGAACTCCCGCCACGCGATCTCCTTGCGGAACGTCTCGTCGGCCGGGCCGAGGTCGGCCAGCATCGTGCGCGGATGGATACAGCCGTACTTCAGATACACCGACATGCGAGAGGTGCGGTCCAGGTCGGGACGGTTGCGATCGTCGGCGTAGTTCTTCAGCAGGCCCTTGTCCAGGTAGGCCTTCCACGCCGCACGGGCTGCGGCCTCGCCGGCGTCGGGAAGGTCGAGATCGGCGGGCAGGTCGGGGTCGTTCGGGATGTCGACCGAATCCAGCGAAGCGTGCCAGTCGACGCGTCCGGTGATGGTGGCAGCGGGTTCGCGCCAGCCGTGCTGGCACCAGGCGCGGTAGAACGGCGTGTAGACCTTGTACGGTTCGCCGTCGCTCTTCGTGACCCGGCCCGGCGCGACGGCGTAGGGCGACCCGGTTCGCACCAGCGGTAGGTCATCGAGTGACTGCTCGACCTGCTCGTCGCGGCGACGGCCGTAGGGGCCGTAATCGGCGCTGATGTGAACCGACGAGGCCCCGGCCTCCCTCGCCACCCGGGCGACGGCGTTGGCCGGATCGCCGCGGCGGACGATCAGCGCGCCACCGTGGTCGCGCAGTTCTGCGTCCAACGCACGCAACGTGCGGTAGAGGAACGCGATCCGTGGGGCGCCGGCCGGTTTGAGCAAGGCCTGGTCGAGCACGAACAGGACGACCACCGGACCGTCTTTCGCGGCCTCGTGCAACGCCGGGTTGTCGCGTAGTCGCAGATCCCGGCGAAGCCAGAGGACACTCGTCACCCGCGCAGCCTCCCCGGTGAATCCCGGTCGGTAACCGGGAAGATAACGGGTGTGACTGAATCAGATGATCTGTACGAGGGTGTCGTGGTGGGCCGAGATCAGGCCGATCCCTCCGACACCCTGACCGGCGACAACACGCAGGACCCGTTGGACGCTGGCTACTCGCCGCCCGAGCGGCCGCAGAAGTCCTGGCGCGGCGAGACGGCCGAGGAGGCGCTCGAAGGCGAGTCGCTCGACCAGAAGCTCGCCGAGGAGGAACCGGAGGTCAGCGAGGCCGACCTCGATCGCGCCGATGCTGCCCCGCGGACCGGGCGGCTCGTTGCGCCGGACGAGGGCGCGCATGCCGACGAGGAGAGCGAAGAGATCGCGCGCGACGTCGGGCGGGCCGGTTACGCGGCCAGCGCCGAGGAGGCCGCCATGCACATCGTCGACGAGGACTGACATGCGTTTGACCAAGTTCACCCACTCCTGCGTCCGGTTGGACGAGGGTGACCGGACGCTGGTGTTCGACCCCGGGGTGTTCAGCGAGGTCCCGGCCGCGCTGGACGGAGCCGACGCGGTGCTGATCACCCACGAGCACCCCGATCATCTGGACGTCGAACAGGTCCGGGCCGCCGCCCGTCGCGACTCCGCGCTGCAGATCTGGGCGCCGGCCTCGGTGGCCGCCGAGCTCGATCTCGGCGACCAAGTGACGGTGTCCGAGCCCGGTCAGGGTTTTGAAGCGGCCGGGTTCGCGGTGCGGACGTTCGGTGGGCAGCACGCGCTGATCCACCCGAGCATCCCGACGATCGCCAACGTCGGCTACCTGGTCGACGACGCGGTCTATCACCCTGGCGATTCGCTGATCGTCCCCACGGCGCAGGTCGAGGTGCTGCTCGCACCGATCCACGCACCGTGGTCCAAGACCGCCGAGGTCATCGACTTCGTGGTGTCCGTCCGGGCGGGACGGGTGGTCGGTATCCACGACGCTCTGCTCAACGACATCGGCCATGGCTTCGTGGAGAGTCTCGTGGGCCGTATCGGCGGCGAACACGGAAGTGACTACTGCTCGCTGGCCGCAGCCGAGACACTGGACGTGTGAGCTTCTCCCTGACCGACCACCCGATCATCGACGGGCACAACGACCTCGCCTGGGCGATGCGGGAACACGTCGCCTACGACCTCGACCTGTACCCGCTGGATGTGCTCCAGACGGCGACCTGCACCGATCTGCCCCGGCTACGGACCGGCGGCGTCGGCGGGCAGTTCTGGTCGGTGTACGTGCCGGCCCGATTCGGTGATCGCAGCGTGGCGGTGACCCTGGAACAGATCGACTTCGTATTGCGCATGATCGCGCGATATCCCGATCAGTTGGCTCTCGCCCTGACGGCGGCGGACGTCGACTCGGCCTTCGCGTCGGGCCGGGTCGCGTCGTTGATGGGGGCCGAGGGTGGCCACTCGATCGACTCGTCGCCGGCGGTGTTGCGGACCCTGCACGCGCTCGGAGTCCGCTACCTGACGCTGACGCACAACGACAACGTGCCGTGGGCGGACTCGGCGACCGACGCACCTGGCGTCGGCGGGTTGTCGGATCTCGGTCGGGACATCGTGGCCGAGATGAACCGGCTCGGCATGCTCGTCGACCTCTCGCACACCGCCGTCACGACGATGCGCGACGCGCTGGCGGTGAGCACCGCTCCGGTGATCTTCAGCCATTCCTCGGCGCGCGGAGTGACCGATCACGTCCGCAACGTTCCCGATGACGTCCTGACGGAGCTCTCGACGAACGGCGGCGTCTGCATGGTCACCTTCGTGCCGGACTTCGTCTCCTCGGACTGTCGGGACTGGGATCTCGGCGTGCTCGCGGACATGGACACGCGCGGCGAGGACCGCCGCGACTGGACCGCGCACATGGCGGCGGCGGCCCGGCGCGCCCGGACCGACCCGCCGCCGGTGGCGACGGTCGCGCAGGTCGCCGACCATGTCGACCACGTGCGTGCGGTCGCCGGCGTCGCGCACGTCGGGCTCGGCGGCGACTTCGACGGCTGCGACCCGATGCCCGAGGGTCTGTCGGACGTGTCGATGTACCCGTCCCTGATCGGCGAGCTCGAATCGCGCGGCTGGTCCGACGACGACCTGGCCGCGCTCACCCGTGGGAATATCCTGCGGGTGCTGCGCGACGCGGAGCCCGTGGCTAGCTGACGAATTCGTGGTGGCTACGTTTCGTCGGGTGCACGGATACCCTTTGCTGGTGAGCGGGGCAGCGCATTCGCCGATCGGGTTGGCCGGGCATCTGGTCATCGGAACTCGCGGCGCGGACGGCCCCGGCGAGGTGCAGGTCCGGATCAGGGGCGGGACGGAGACCTTCATCGCGCGTTCGGCCGAACCACTTCCGCGTGGTCAGGCCGTGCTTGTGCTCTCGACGCTGGGTCCTCGCACGGTGATCGTCGCACCGTGGGCCGATCCGGTGGAATCCCTGCTCGAGCTGTGAACCACCGTGGTGTGAGTGGTGGGCCTCGTCGTAGTCTGACCGCGCCCGGCACTGCCGCGGTGATTCGTTGAGAGAGGGACCCGATGCTCGGTTATAAAGTGCCAGAGCCCGATGAGGCGATGCTGATCTCCGGAGGGAAGGGCGCCGACGGTGCCCCGTTCCGGGTCGTGACCGGGCACGGGGCGTTCGTCCTGCCGTTCTTCCGCAAGGCACGTTTCCTGAGTCTGTCGATGGCCGAGTCCGAGGTCACCGAGGTCTGCGTGACCGGACAGGGGATCTCGCTCAACGTCAGGGCCGTCATCGCGTTCAAGGTCGGCAACGACACCGAGAGCATCGTCAACGCCGGCCAACGGTTCCTGTCCGACCAGAATCAGATGGCCATCCTCGTCGGCCGGATCTTTGCCGGTCACCTTCGCTCGATCGTGGGCTCGATGACCGTCGAGCAGATCGTCACCGAGCGGCAGCGTCTCGCCGAGGGGATTCTGGATGCCTCCAAGGACGAGATGGCCAAGATCGGTCTGACCGTCGACGCTTTCCAGATCCAGTCGATCGATGACATGAAGCTCGGCTACATCACCGCCATGGCCGCGCCGCACAACGCCGCCATCCAGCGGCAGGCCGCGATCGCGCAGTCCGAGGCCGATCAGGCCGCTGCTGAAGCCGCTCAGAAGTCGGCCCGAGCGCAGGCGCAGTACGTCCGTGAGACCACGATCGTGAACTCGAAGCTCGCCGCTGAGGTCGCAGCCGCCCAGGCGAACGCGAACCGGGAAGCCGCGGACGCCGAGCAGCAGTCGGCGCGTGCGCAGGCCGAGTTCACCCGACAGACCAACGTCGTCCAGGCGCAGTACGACTCCGAGGTGCAGGTCGCCAAGGCCAAGGCCGACCAGGCCGCTGCGGAGGCCGAGCAGGAGTCGCAGCGCAACCAGGCCGAGTACGCGCGGCAGACCGCGGTCGTGCGGGCCAAGGCCAAGGCCGAGGTCGACCGCGCCGAAAGCGAGGCCGCGCAGTCGGGCCCGCTCGCCCAGGCCACCGCGCAGCGTGAGGTGCTCGCCGCTCAGACCGAACTCGCGCAGCGCAACGGTGACCTGCGCCAGCAGCAGCTCGTGGCCGAGGTGCTCAAGCCCGCCGAGGCCGAGGCCGAGCGCATTCGCATCCTCGCCCAGGCCGAGGCCGGGCGGATCCGCATCCAGGCCGAGGCGGCCGCGTCGAACAACCGGGTTTCGCTCGACCAACTGCTCATCGAGCAGCTGCCGCAGATCGTGCGGGAGGCCGCGCAGGGCCTGTCCCGAGCGAACGTCACCGTGCTCAACGGCTCCGAGGGGCTCGGCGAGCTCGCGACCGGACTCGTCGGGCAGGGCATGACGATCTTCGAGTCGATCCGTCGTGGGATCTCGGCTCCGCCGCCGTCCGGTAACCGCGAGGAAGACCGCCGTCCCATCGATCGGGCCGCTGACTCCGAGTAGTCCGGTCGGCCAATGGGTGCGGCGTAGGTTCGTGGTCATGGACGATGCCGACATCAACTTCTGGTTCGACCCGGTCTGTCCGTTCGCCTGGCTGACGAGCAAGTGGGTCCGGCAGGTGATGGACCAGCGCGACTACACCGCCGACTGGCGCTTCATCTCGTTGCGGCTGATCAACGCCGATGTCGACTACGACGCGCACTTCCCGCCGGACTACGAAGCCGGTCACACCGCGGGATTGCGTCTGTTGCGGGTCGCTGCCCGCACACGCGCTGAGCACGGCGGCGCAGCGGTCGGTCGGCTGTACGAAGCCTTCGGCGCGCACATCTTCGACGCAGCTCCGCGGGATACGGTGGACGGCGGCGAGCGTGGCACGCGGGCGTTCGTAGAACCGATGCTCCTCGAGGCCGGCCTGCCCACGGATCTTGCTTCCGCGCTGGACGACGAGTCCTTCGACGCGGTGATCCAGACCGAGACCGACGAGGGGCTGGGGCTGACCGGCAAGGACGTCGGCACGCCGATCATCCAGTTCAACCCACCGGACGGCGTCGCGTTCTTCGGCCCGGTGATCAGCCGGTTGCCGTCCCCGGAGGACTCCGTGCGGCTGTGGGACCACGTGATCGGACTGGCCGAGTTCGCCGGTTTCGCCGAGCTCAAGCGCAGCCTGCGGGAACGTCCGCAACTGCAGGCCCTGGGGTGGGACCCGGCCGCCGACGAGGCCGGCGCGCAGGACGACTGGCACGGCGGCAGCCGTCGTCAGAAGAACGAGAAAGGACATGCATGAGCGAGTTCGAGCACCGCGGTTCGGTTGTGATCGCGGCCCCGCCGCGAGCCGTCTATGACCTGGTGTCGGATGTGACCAGGACCGGCGAATGGAGCCCGATTTGCCGATCGTGCGCCTGGAACGAGGACGGTGGACCCCGGGTGGGCGCCACGTTCACCGGCCACAACGAGGACTCCGGCCGTACCTGGGACACGACCTGCACGGTGGAGGCCGCCGAGCCGGGACGCACGTTCAGCTGGGTCGTCGGGGAGGGTTGGGTGCGCTGGGGCTATGACCTCACCGCGGTGGACGAAGGCACCGAACTCACCGAGTGGTGGGAGTTCACCGAGGCTGGGCGCACGATGTTCGCCGAGAACTTCGGCGATCGTGCCCAGGCCCAGATCGACAACCGCGTCGAGCGCGCGCACTCGGGAATCGCCGCCACCCTCGAATCGATCAAGTCGATCGCGCAGGCCTCGGGCGAGACGTCCGGCTGACCCTGCGCCTCAGCCGCCGACGACCGGCGTGTGACCGCTCAAGACCTCGACCAGCATCGCGGAGTCGACGTTGCCGCCGGACTGGATCACAGCAACGCGACGCCCGCGTTGTCGATCGGCTTCGGCGACGAGTCCGGCGAGCGCAAGCGCGCCCGCTGGTTCGGGGACGTTGTGCGTGGTGGCGAACAGCAGTCGCATCGCGGCGGCAGCGTCGTCGTCGGAGACCGCGACGATGCGGGCCGCTCCGGCGACGATCCGCCGGATCGCTCCGGGGTCCGGCGACCTGGTCGCCACCCCGTCGACGAACGTGTCGGCCGACGCGGTGCCGACCACCTGCCCCGCGGCGAAGGAACACGCGGTGGCGTCGGCGCGGTCGCTGACGACGCCGATGATCTCGGTGTCGAGTCCGAGCAGATCGCGCACCGCCATCAGTCCGCAGATGCCCGACCCCATGCCGACCGGCACGTACACCGCGTCCAGTGGGGGAGCCTGCTCGAACAGTTCCCCGGCGTAGGTCGCGACACCGAGCACCAGATCGGGGTGGTAGGCCGGGACGATCTCGAGTGACGGGTCAGCGGCGGCTCGTTCCTCGGCGTGCTCGCGCGCTGACTGGTAGTCGTGGCCGTGCTCGATCACGGCTGCCCCGAGGCCTCGCATCGCCGCATTCTTGTCCGCACTGTTGCCCTGCGGCACAACGATGGTCACCGCCAGGCCGACGCGGGCGCCCGCGAAGGCCAGGCTCTGACCGTGGTTGCCCCGGGTGGCCGAGACGAGCCCGCGCACATCCGGACGGCGAACGCGCAGTCGGTCGGTGAAGACCAGCCCACCGCGGACTTTGAACGCACCGACCGGCAGATGGTTCTCATGCTTGACCCAGACCTCGGTACCCATCGCCGCCGAAAGCAGCGGCCAGGTCAAGGTGGGGGTGGCCGACATCGCGGCGTGAACGAGTGCGGTCGCGGCGTCGAGTTCGGCTCGGCTGAACGGGGCGGACATGGCCGCATTCTGGCAGGGCGACGCGCCCGGCCAGGAGGACGTCGTGACTGCGGATCGACGGAGGCTCCGAATCACTCGCCGAGTTGCACTGCAACTAGTTGCATAGATAGGTTCGCGGCATGGCCCTGGAGCACGCGATCCTGGTGTCGCTCGCGGAGCGGGCAAGCACCGGCTACGACCTCGCGCGCCGCTTCGACAAGTCGATCGGGCAGTTCTGGACCGCGACCCACCAGCAGGTCTACAAAGTGCTGGGCCGGATGGAGTCCGACGATTGGGTCGTGTCCAGGGTCGTCCCTCAGGACGGACGTCCGGACAAGAAGGTCTACGACCTCACCGACACCGGGCACGCGGAGCTGGCGAGCTGGATCGCCGAACCGGCCGACTTCGAAGCCGCTCGATCCGACCTCGCGGTAAAGATCCGTGGAGCCGCCTACGGGGATACCGCTGCGGTGGTGGCAGAGGTGCGACGGCATCGCGCCCGCCGCGCCGAGCGGCTCGAGTACTACCTGACCAACGAGAAGGACGAGTTTCCCGACCCGTCCGTCCTGCGTGGGCACCGGCTGAATCAGTGGCTGGTCCTACGCGGCGGCATCACCCTCGAGCGCGGCCTCGTCGACTGGTACGACGAGGTCGCAGCGACCCTCACACCACTGGACAAGGACGAAGCCTGATGACCACCCGCTTCCCGCACCTGCTCGCTCCGCTGGACCTGGGCTTTACCACCTTGCCGAATCGGGTGCTGATGGGCTCGATGCACACCGGGCTGGAGGACCGCCCGAAGAATCTGCACAAGCTGGCCGAGTTCTACGCCGAGCGCGCACGTGGCGGAGTGGGGCTCATCGTCACCGGTGGGTTCGCGCCCAACCGCACCGGTTGGCTACTGCCGATGGCGGGCAAGTTGACCACCGCCAAGGAGGTCGCGCGGCACCGCGAGATCACCGACGCCGTGCACGACAACGGCGGGCGTATCGCGCTGCAGGTCCTGCACGCGGGGCGCTACTCCTACCACCCGCTCAGCGCCACCGCGTCCAGGTCGAAGTCGTCGATCACGCCGTTCACCGCTCGCGGGATGTCCGGTCGAGAGGTCCGCACCACCGTCGACGACTTCGCCCATGCCGCGGCGCTCGCCCGGCAGGCCGGCTACGACGGCATCGAGATCATGGGTTCCGAGGGGTACCTGATCAATCAGTTCCTGACCACCCGGGTGAATCGGCGCGACGACGAGTGGGGTGGGACGGCGCCGAAGCGTCGCCGCTTCCCGACCGAGATCGTGCGCAAGTCCCGCTCCGCGGTCGGCGAGGACTTCATCATCATTTACCGGATGTCGCTGCTGGACCTCGTCGAGGACGGGCAGAGCTGGGACGAGACCGTGGCGCTGGCCAAGGAGATCGAGTCCGCCGGCGCGACGATCATCAACACCGGCATCGGGTGGCACGAGGCGCGCGTCCCGACGATCGTCACCTCGGTTCCACGCGCGGCCTTCAGTTGGGTCACCGGCAAGTTGCGTCCCGAGGTCTCGGTGCCGGTGATCGCGTCGAACCGGATCAATATGCCCGAGGTCGCGGAGCAGATCCTGGCCGACGGTGACGCGGACATGGTGTCGTTGGCCCGCCCGTTCCTGGCTGACCCGGACTGGGTGCGCAAGGCCGCTGACGACCGCAGCGACGAGATCAACACCTGCATCGGCTGCAACCAGGCGTGCCTCGACCACACCTTCGCGCACAAGGTCGCGAGTTGTCTGGTCAACCCCCGGGCCGGGCACGAGACCGAGCTGGTCCTTCGTCCGGTACGGCGAGCGAAACGGGTCGCGGTGATCGGAGCCGGGCCGGCGGGGCTCGCGGCGGCGACCGCAGCCGCGGAGCGGGGCCACGACGTCGAACTCTTCGACGCCGACGACAAGATCGGCGGCCAGTTCCAACTGGCTCGTCGGATCCCGGGCAAGGAGGAGTTTGCCGAGACCCTGCGCTACTACACCCGCCGATTGGAGGTCACCGGCGTAAAGGTGAACCTCGGCCATCACGTGACCGCCACCGAGGTCATCGCCGGCGGATGGGACGAGGTGGTCTTGGCAACCGGCGTCGCGGCGCGGAAGGTCACGATGCCCGGCGCTGATCGCGCCAACGTCCACTCCTACGTCGATGTCATCACCGGTGCGGTCACGCTCGGCGCGCGGGTGGCCGTGATCGGCGCCGGCGGCATCGGCTTCGACGTCAGTGAGTTCCTGACCCACTCCGGCGGCACCGAGCCGCAGACGCGGGAGGATTGGATGCGCGAGTGGGGTGTCGGTGACCCGGACGTCGCGCGAGGCGGGCTCGTCGCTGCCGTGCCGAAGCCGTCGCCGCGCCAGGTCTACCTGCTGCAGCGCAAGACCTCGAAGGTCGGCGCCGGGCTGGGCAAGACGAGCGGCTGGGTTCACCGCAGCACGCTCAATCACCGTGGGGTCGAGATGATCCGAGGTGTCGCGTACGAGCGCATCGACGACCACGGCCTGCACGTCACCGTCGGGGGCGAGAAGTCCCCGCGTCCGCGCCTGCTCGAGATCGACGACGTCGTGGTCTGCGCGGGTCAGGAGTCCTGCCGGGATCTGCTCGACGATCTGCGGGCCGCTGGGGTGAGTGTCCACGTCATCGGCGGGGCGGACGTTGCCGCCGAGGTCGACGCCAAACGCGCCATCGACCAGGGCACTCGGGTCGCCGCCGCACTCTGACTGCGACTCTGACTGCCTTGGCCCCATGCCGGCGCGGCTAGCTGATCATCGGGACCGCGCTTGCATGGGGCCAACCCGGGCGGGGGCCCGGACCTGGTGATCAACATGTGGATAGAGCGGTGCACAACCTGCGGCGACGGGGGACAACCGGCCCCGTCCTGTGGACGAATTGTGGACGACGAAGAAGTTCCGAAAAAGGTTGTCGCTGCCCATTGCGGGGACGCCCAAGCGCGCGTAGAAATTGCATATCGCGCAGCGACAGGTACCGACAACGAGGGCAACCTCGAAACCGAAGAAGGATCGTGGAGCAGTCACTTCGGTGGCCGCGAAGCACCGGACCGGGTCGGAGAACCAGCGTTCGCGGTGATCTGGCAGGTCGGTCGGCCCTTGGGCAGGCAGGACGGCGAGATCAGTGAGGCCCCGTCATCTCATACATGACGGGGCCTCACACCTATTTCTGCCTCCAGCATGACCGCCGCGGGTCCGATCTCCGGTATCGACACGCCTCGACGCGGCACGCGTCACAATCAGTGCGCGAAGGCGTCGGGCAGGGTGCCGCCCGGCCCGGTCGGCAGGCCAGCCGCCGTCCACGCGACGTACCCGCCGACGATGTCCGTGGCCGGCACTCCGATCGAGTTGAGCGCGTCGGCCGCGAGTGAGGACGTGTAGCCCTCCACGCAGAACACGATCCAGCGCTGACCGGCGACCGCCTGCGGGAGGCGTGCCGATGAATCGGGGTGCAGCCGCCATTCGAGGTGGTTGCGCTCGACGATCAGCGCACCAGGGATCTCGCCATCCTGGCTGCGCTGCCACACGGGCCGGATATCGACGAGTTTCGCCCCGGACGCGACCGCCGCGGCTGCGGCGAGGGCGTCAAGGCGGTCCAAACGAGAGCGTGCGTCGGCGAGCAGGTCCTCGACAGAGGTGAAGTTCATGTTTCCTGTCGTATCACGAGGCGAGCGATCAGGCGGAGAGCAGGCGGGTACGCGGCCAGCCCTCTCGGCTCTCCATCCGCCGCAGTTCCTCGG
>JBDTFN010000292.1:0-2699 GCA_039937915.1 Jatrophihabitans sp.
CAGACGTATCCGACCGCGCTGATCCGACCCCGGCTCGCCGCCCTGGGCATCGTCACCGCCGCAGGACTGCGCTCGATCGAGAACCGCACCCGCGTCACCATCGGCGGCGTCGTCACGCACCGGCAACGCCCGGCCACCGCCCGCGGGGTCACCTTCCTCAACATCGAGGACGAGACCGGGATGATCAACGTCATCGTCGACGAGGTCGTGTGGCAGCGGTACCGGCGGGTGGCGCGCGAGTCCGGGGGGCTGATGATCCGCGGCATGCTCGAGAACACCAAGGACGGCGTGATCAACGTCCTGGCCGAACGCCTCGACCGTCTGCACCTTGGCCTGCGCAACACCTCACGGGACTTCCGGTGAGCCGGGCCCGGGCGCGATAACAGACGTCAGGACCGCTGCGGCCCGGCCATTCCCCGCACCAAGTTCTCGAGGACCGCCCCGACCTCTGCTCGCGCGGTCGAAGGGTCGGTGGATCGCGCGACGTACAGCGCAGCCTCGTCCAACGCGCCCATCAGGACGTGCGCGAGCGGCAGGGAGGGCTGCTGCGGAAAATCACCTGACGAAATCGCGAGGTCCACCAGGGAACGGACCAGACCGAGCCCGTAGCGCTGCCCGATCCCGCGCCATCGTTCCCAGCCGAGTACCGCCGGAGCCTCGATGAGGACGAGACGCTGCACCTCCGGCTCGGCGCAGACGTCCAACCAGGCTCGGGCGCCGAAGACCATCAGCTCGATCAGGTTCTCGAGTCCGCTGTTCTGGACGAGGACGTCGAGCCGCTGCGTGAGGTCGATCTCGATCGCCTCGAAGACCGCGGCGAACAGTTCGGTCTTGTCGGCGAAGTGGTGATACATCGCCCCGCGGGTGACCCCCGCGGCCCGGACGACCGATTCGGTCGAGACCGATCCGAAGCCGTATTGGGAGAAGAGCGGCCGGGACGCCTCGATCAAGGCAAGACGGGTCGCTGCCGACCGTTCGCCCTGGGTGCGGCGGGACTCGGTCACGACAGCCAACGTAGCGTCCATCGTGCTCAATTTTACATACAAACAGTTTGTATGTATGTTGGCGAATTAACACCGAGGAGCCACCATGAGCAGTGTCGAGATTTCCCAGGGCAGCATCGAGTACCGCGCCGCCGGCCCCGCGGACAGCACCGCACCGGCCGTGGTCTTCGTCCACGGCCTGTTGGTCAACAACGAGTTGTGGACCGGCGTCGCCGACGACCTGGCCGAGCGAGGAATCCGCTCCTACGCCCCCCAACTCCCCCTCGGTTCGCACACGGTGCCGTTGAACGCGGACGCCGATCGCAGCCCTCTGGGTGTCGCCACGCTGATCAACGAATTCCTGGCCGCCCTCGACCTCACCGACGTCACCCTGGTCGGCAACGACACCGGTGGCGCGCTGTGCCAGTTCGTCATCGATTCCGACCACAGCCGGATCGGCCGCCTCGTCCTGACCAACTGCGACGCCTTCGACACGTTCCCTCCCGAGCCGTTCCACACGCTGTTCAAGCTGGCTCGGCGTCCGGCCGGAGTGCGCGCGATGCTGACCACGATCCGTCCGAAGCTCCTGCGGCACTCCGTCCTCGGCTTCGGCGGGCTGGTGTCCACGCCCCTGGACAAAGACCTCAGTCGCCGCTGGATCACTCCGGGGCTCGCCGATCGAGGCGTCCGGGCCGACGTCGCGGCCTTCATCGCCAACATCAGACCCGCGGACCTGCTGGACGTGTCGACGCGTCTGCACGACTTCCCCAAGCCGGTACTACTGGTGTGGGGCAGTGCCGACCCCTTCTTCACCATGGAGATGGCGCAGCGCCTGCAGGCCGCCTTCACCGACGCCACGCTCGTCAAGATCGACGGCGGCCGAACGTTCGTGTCCCTGGACCATCCACATCGGGTCGCCGACGAGGTCGCCGCAGCTTTCTATCCAGCCTCTCAGGGCGTTACCGGCGCTATGGAGTAGCGCGCTGGCCGCGACTACGGCATGGTGACGGTCACTACATCTGGCACGCTTCGACCGCGAGAAACCGTGAGGTGACCGATGCCCATCTCAGACCTGCTCCGCAGCAAGAGCCGTGGCGACGGAGTCGTGACGATCGCCCCGTCTGACTCCATCACCGTCCTGCTGGCCGCACTGGCCGAACACAATGTCGGCGCCCTACCCGTCGTGGAGGGCAGCGAGGTCTGCGGAATCGTCTCCGAGCGCGACGTCGTCCGGCACATCGCCCGTCACGGCGCAGATATTTTGCACAAAGCGGTGTCGGAGATCATGACCACGACAGTGGTCAGTTGTGCCAGCACCGACGACGTCGTGCAGGTCGCCACGACCATGACCGACAAGCGCATCCGGCACATGCCGGTGATCGATGACGGTGCGCTGACCGGCATCATCTCGATCGGCGACGTCGTGTCCAGCCGGATCCGCCAGCTCGAACAGGACCGCGTTCATTTGGAGCAGTACATCTCGGGCTGAACCTCACATCGGGGCAGACCGACGACTTCTCCAACCCGGCCACCACACTCGTTCCTCGAACGCGGAGACCTGCACGTAGCGATGTCACGCGCGCGGCTGCCGGTCGCCCTCGTCACGCTCCGTCATCTCAATTCCTGCTACCTAACATGAATTGTATTTCGGGACGACCGCATATACGGTCAACGTGAAGTAGAAAACGCAGCGAAACCAGCCGGTTGGACCTTCGA
>JBDTFN010000293.1:0-7859 GCA_039937915.1 Jatrophihabitans sp.
AGCGACGGGTGGGCGCAATGCGCCGTAGAACCACGCCGAGATCGTTTGGGTGAGCGACCCGGGTGCGCTCACCTTCAGCGCTCCACTGTCGTCGAGGTCGGGCAGCCCCAGACTCAGAGCGAGGGCACCGAAGCGTGCGCGGCAGGCTGCGACCGTCTGGGCCCGGCGGACATCGACGAAGGCTCCGTCGGCCTGATCGTCGGCGGTCTTAAGTCTGTGGTTGAGTGGGGTTACCGCGGAGCAAGAAGTGCCTTTGGCATTTGTCGGCCGGTGGTCGAGCGCTGCGCTGGGCGTGGGTGCTTGGATTTCCGGCCGGAGGTGTCACTTTCTGGGGCTGTCCGCCACCTGAGGGGTATGGCTGTTGTGAGCAGGCGACGGAGGGTCCCGGGTGTCCAGCAGGTGGCGGTGCGGGTGAGGTTCGGCGTCGCCGAGCTCGAGGCGGTGGTGGCGCGGGCGATAGTGGGGGTTGACGGTGCCGGTGGAGCCGATGCGCGGCAGAGATCCGGTTAGTTGCGTGCCTGGGTGGCGTTCGGATGGATCAAGTAGCAGAACTGCTACTCTGGATCTATGACAACGATTCCACAGAAGGAGTTGCGCAATCAGGTCGGCGAAGTCCTGCGCAGGGTCGAGGCGGGTGAGACCTTGACTGTGACCGTCTCCGGCCGGCCTGTCGCAGAGCTTTCGCCTGCGCATCGTCGACGGTGGGTCAGCGCTCCTGAGGTGAACAAAGTCTGGCGCGGCCCGACCCCGCGGGATCTCGAGCAAGATCTCGAGCGGTTGCCGGCCGGCGTCGTAGACCCGTTCACGGCATGAGGGCTCTGCTGGACACGTCGGTCTTGATCGGCGAGGACGCCCCGGGCGACGTGGAGGCAGCGATCAGCGTCGCGTCCATCACCGAGTTGCATTTCGGCGTGCTGGTCGCGAAAGACGACGACGAACGTGGACGGCGCGCCGACCGCTTGGCGGCTGTCGAATCCACGTTCGACCCCCTCCCCATCACCGTCGAAGTAGCCCGCGCATGGGGGCGACTGGCCGCGGCCGTCACCTATCGGGGCGGGAAGCCGCGCCGACGTCAAATCGATCTCGCCATCGCCGCGACAGCTCTGACCGAGGGCGTCCCGTTGCTGACCCACAACCTCGCCGACTTCGACATCATCAAAGACCTACTGGACGTAAGGCGGCCCTGCCTTCCCGCTCAACAACTCGCCGCAACACCAGACAGCGAGCATGTAGAGCCGCTCCGCGGCCGGTAGAGCCGCTCCGCGGCAGAAGCGTGCGACCAAGCTGGCACGCCGATGTGAGTGCGGATAAGCGAGCGGGACTCGCGGCATTGAGCGACATGGTCGCGTCAGCGACATTGCGGACTGTCTCAGGCCTATTTGAGCCAGAGGTCGAAGGCGATGTCGCCGGATTCGAAGCGCACAAAGTGTTGTCCGCGTGCCAGGTAGTCGCCGAAGGGTCGGGTGTCGATCAGGGCTTGACCTACGGCGATCGTGATCGCGTGGCGGCCTGGCAGGGTGATGCGTGCCGCGCGGGCCTTACCGTTCAGGACGGCGATCATGTTGTTGATGACCCTCAGTTGTTCGTTGGCCCGAACAATGACGCAGCCAGGCATGGAGCCGTCGGGTTGCAAGATGATCGTGACGACCGTCCCGGACTTCAAGGGTGCGCACCCGTGTGCGGTGCCGGTGCCGGTGTAGTCAGCAGGGATGAGGCGATGCGGGCTCGGGGCGTTCGCAGTGATGGTCGCGGTCGGTGTCGGCATGAGGTTCGGTGCTGCCGGCAACGTCGATCGGGGGACCTGGACGCTGGTGTGGTGCTCGCCGTCAGAAGTGCGGCCGGTCACGGCCGGTAGATCCGAGCCAGAGTGCCCGGTGCCGCGCAGGACAGCTATGACTGCGGCGGCTGAGACGACAACGAGTACCACCGAAGCGATGGCGATGAGATGCATCGGTCGGCGTCGGGGCACGGTCAGAGACTCCCGCAGGTCGAGCGTGGGCACGGGAGCGTTGTGTCGTTCGGCAGCGGCCCAGCTGCGGAATAGGTCCTCGATCTGGTGGTCGTTCACGGGTTCTCCAGCCTCGTGCGAAGGGCTGAGCGTGCTGCCGACAACGCCGCCTTCACCGTGCCCTCGGACACACTCATCAGCTTGGCGGTGTCCTGCACGGACAGGTCCGCGAGGTAGTAGAGGGTGGCCGCTTCGCGTTGACGACGGGGCAGCGACCGCAGCGCCCACTCGATGTCTAGCCGGTGGGCGGCCTCCGTCGGCCCTGACCGGCGTTGCTCGATCGCTGACAGCGTCGTTCGTCGCCTGGCACGCAGCTTGCGGGATCGCCGACACTGATCGAGCACAATCGCGACAAGCCAGGTTCGCGCTGAACCGCGCGCCTGATCAAATGTCGACCAGCGGCGCCAGCCACGCAACAACGCTTCCTGCACCACGTCCGCGGCGTCGTCGACGCCGGCATACCGGACAGCGACGGCGCTCATCACCTTCAGGTGTGGTCGCGCAAACTCCTCGAAGTCACGGGCGGGTACGTCCGCCACAGATGCCTCCAGTCGCTTGCTCACACCCTAACTACGCCGAGCCAGCCCGGACAGGTTTAGCGGCGCGACAACATTCTCCTCAGCGACGTTGCCGCCGAAGTCCGCGCCCGACTCGCGGCATAGCGGTCGTTTGATCAGCTCGAGCATGGACGCCAGAACGATGCATCTGCGCGCGGCGTGGCGTCGGCCCGGTCCGCGCATAGCCACGGTTCTCGTGTCCGGAGGAAGGGTCGCTCGCATCAGATAATCGAGGCGGGTGGTGCGCTTGGTGCGCCGGTCGGGTTGGAGGGCTTGGGCGGGTGATTGTGGTGGCCGATGAATGCCCGAGCCCCCCGTGACGCTGGCGTCTGACCGTGTTGCGTAGGTCGGCTACCTCGGCGTCGATGTCGGCGGCGATCTCCAGCACCCGCCACATCTCGGCACACCGGAACGACACTTCAGTCACGAAGGCGACCCACATGCTCACGAGGCGCTGCGGATCGGATTCGGCTTGGATGGCCTGCACCGCGGGCCGGTTGGCCATCACGACCGGCTGGTCGTCACCTGCGACGGCCCAGTCCCACGCCAGCTTCAGCAGCGCCGGCTTACCGCCGACGGCGCTGCACCCGGTGCGCCGGCTGACCGCGGCGCGCTCGGCAACACCGGTAATCGGACCTGGCAGGTGGTCATCAGGACCGGGGGGAAACGGTGACCGCCGCGCACCAGCAACATCCGGTGGGTGTCTGCAGTGGCTACAGCTGACCCTTTCGGGGGGCCAGCGGTCAGCTCGCCGCGGGTAGCCTGCCGAAAACTGCAGCAAGCAGCCCGCTTTTTTGCCGGAATGCCGCCCAGAGTCGGAATCCCCCCGTTCCTATGCTCTGAGCGGCATTTTTTCTGTTGCAGATCTGGGTCTGGCTACGCGGTTGTGCCGCTTACGGGGCTGGACGTACCGCCACCTACCGTTTCGCGTGACCGAGATCAGCCGCAGGACTTTGGCCGTGGTCACGGCCGTCCCGTAGGCCACCCCGCTACCGGGCACCCGGGTACGTTCCGCGGAAGGGTCCGAGCAACTAGTGTCGGAATACATCGCCTCGCGGACTCAGGCGCGGTACGGCGTGTCGGGCCACCATGAATCGCATCTGACTGTTCGCTGGCCAAGTCCGTTCTGATGGGCTTGATCATGTA
Source organism: Jatrophihabitans sp. (assembly GCA_039937915.1). Lineage (GTDB taxonomy): Bacteria > Actinomycetota > Actinomycetes > Mycobacteriales > Jatrophihabitantaceae > Jatrophihabitans. Next base: position 3,712 of record JBDTFN010000293.1, read on the forward strand.
GGGTCTGCCGCTATGACGACGTCGCGATCCGACAATCGTGAAGTGATCAAAAGCGCCTTGCTCGGCGGGTTTGTCGCTGGATTCATCTGGATGGCTATCACCGTGTTGGTGGGGAGCTACTCCAAGGGCGCCATCGTCGGTGGCGGGTTCGGCTTCCTGGTCGGCACTATCGTTGTGTCGGCCATCATCGCTCGGACCGTCCGAAGCCGAGTACACCGCTGACGGGAACAGCGCCGGATCCAACGGTAAGTGGGTCGGCGAACCGCGAGCCTCTCGCTGGACGAGCATGGCGCGACCTGACCGCAACCGAGACAGTTCCGCCTTGCCGGCGGGGTGAGCCCGCCCCTCTGGTGGATCAGTAGGTGGAGCCACCACGCGGTGGTTCCAGGGTGCCTCAGCTGGGGGAGGGGCCCCGTTTTTCAGCGCGCAGTCGCCAAGTGGCGGGCGGATCCGTGATCTCAGGTGCCGGAAAGCCGATCCTTCACCGGAGTGCGCACGAACGCGGCTATGAGCACGCCGGTGCGACTGGGGGCTAAGCGCGTGGCCTCGCCGGCTAGGTGCGTCAGTCCGTCTCGGAGAGTTCTGGTGCTTGCGCGAGCAGGCCATGAATCGTGCGGGTCAGCCCGACTCGTTGTGCAAGTCGTATCAGCCCGAAATAGGTCGCGCCCGGAGTCACGTGAAGCTCGGTCGCGTTGTTCTGGGGAACGACCTGCGCGTTTGCCTGCTGAAGCCAATTGCGCCGGACATGCATCGTTTCTTCAGCAGCAGGCGACTCCTTGCCGAAACCGACTGAGGTCATCGAAGGGGTGACCTTGCAGTCCGGTCCCAGCCGCTGTCGGAGAATCCCGGCAACATCTCCGGGGGTGACGTCGGCTCGGATACCCGTGACGGTGGACATCGCAGTCTCTCCTTCGTCCGGGCAGAAACTACTGAAGGTGCGTCATCAGCGCCTCAGCGACAGAAAGCTATCGACGGCAAATCTGTGAGTGTGGGTAGTGGCATTTCTGGTTGGAATGCTGCGGTGTCGGTGTCGGTGTCGGTGACTATGCGTGACTCACGGCAATCTGTCGTCCGGCCCCCTGCCTGGCCGCATCGGACCAGCGTGCGGAAATCGACAGTCGGGTCGAGTTCATCGCTGACCCGGTGACCTCAAACGGAACCCTCCGCGCCCGCGTCCGCGGCACCACCAAGATCGCCGCCGACTTCGCACTGCTCGCCGCCGCCGTCAACCTCAAACGGCTGGCCGTACTCACCGTGACCAGCGTCCCCGGTCAAGGATGGGCCACCGCCACCGGATGAGCCCGCGGCGACGCTGAAAGCCATACCTGGCAGGCGACACGCGCACCAAGACGCCATCAAGTGACGACCACCATCCAACGTCCAGCCGCGAAATCGGAGCGCCTCTTCGCCAACGCAGCTGCGATCACCACCGTGTTGCAGCCACCGCCGCCCACAGACAGCCGTTCAACACCAGCCACCTAGGGCCTTTGTCGTCCGTCGCGGTGGACGGGGGCGGGCTCGGCGAAGTCATAGCGCTGCAACAACTTCAGGTGATGTGCCCTCCCGCTCGGGCTCAACCCGGTGAGCGCTGCGCACTCGGTCGCCGTCAGCTCGTCCCCCTCATCGAGATCGACCCCACGAACGTCGCCATCGCGCAACGCCACATCGCGTGCCTCGGACTGGCCCTTTCAGTCGTCAAAGCCGACGCCGGGAGCACCGATGCCTCCGCCGGTCTCGTACCTGCCGACTTCGTCCTCCTGAGCGGAATCATGGGCGACATCTCCGCTGCCGACATCGAGCGCCTCGTGCACCTGTCTCCACAGTTCTGCGCACCAGCAGCGACGATCATCTGGACCCGCGGCCGACGCGATCACCAGTTGCCGATCGGCAAGCGGTCACTCCATGGGCCAGACCCGTATGTGTCAGCGCTATTTGATGCTTGGGTTTCTGCGGGCGCGGCGTCGTAGGAGAGTCAGTGAGGCGATGGCGGCGCCGGTGAGGATCCCGAGGCCGTGTCCATCCTGATCGGCGGCCATGATGACGCCGGCAGCAGCGACGAACGGTAGGCATGCCCAGGCCAGGGCGGTGGGGCTCAGGGCGCGCCGGGTGATGGCGAAGACGACGATCGTCGCGTTACCGGCGAGGATGGACCACCACACCCCACCGAGGTCCAGAGCGGTGAGGTAGGCGGCGAAAAAGACGCAGTAGAGCTGCGCTGGCCAACCAGCCCGGAGTCGGTGGTCGTGGATTTCGGTGGCGAGCAGGAGGGTGAGCGCTCCGATGAGGGCCGCGACCGCATCGGAGGATCCGCCGCCGAGGTCGCCCGGGTGCCAGGCGCTGATGGCCACGATGCCTCCCCCGCCGCCGAGCAGGTAGGTAAGCGTCCAGGCAGGTCTGCTCGTGCGGTGCTCGAGCGCGGCGCCGACCACGGTGATCCCGAGCAGGTTGAACATCAGTTGGCCCCAGCCGTCGGGCTGCACGAGCACGGGGGTGATCAGCCGCCACCACTGACCTACCCGCAGCTGGGCCAGGTTCCGGGTCGTTGCCTGCATCAGGGCGGGGCTGGTCAGCGCGGCAACGCTCACCGCCAGGGTGCCGGCGCCCACGGCGGCGGTCAGCCAGGCGGTTGAGCGGTGGATGTCGCCGGGGCGGCCGGGCGTGGTGACCGGCCGCGTCGTGCTCACGTTGCCGCTTTGACTATGCCGAGCGGCGCATACAGCGCCGAGGAGGGGTTATAGATCCCGGACGCGGCGTAGTAGATGGTGGTGACCGCAATCAGCACGACGGAGGTTCCGGCGTAGAGGATGGTGCCCAAGGCGGGGACCAGGTCGGGCGCCAGGGTGTAGGCCATCACCACCCGCAGCGCGGCGTCCATGAGTGTGCCGAGGCCCCACAACGCGCTGGACACCCGCCACATGCGCCGGAACCGTGGCGAGCGTTCCCACAGGTCGTCCCAGTGCTGGGGCCACCGGAACCGGCCCTCAAGCAGCGGCTGGGAGAACAAATAGGTCAACGGCCGGTAGCCCCACAGGCTGGCGAGGAACCAAAGCCCGGTGATTCCCGTCAGCAGCGCTCCGCGGGCAAGCAGGAACTGGGTGCTGCCGGCCAGCAGCGAAATCCCAACACCGCCGACCATGATGGCTGTCACGTAGGCGGACATGCCGTCCAGGCGCCGGTGGCGGATCACCGCCGCTGCCGCGATCGCCGCGGAGACCACAGCCCCGATCAGCAGCGCGGAGAAGACGTCGACGCTCGCGGCGCGCAGCCCGTAGTACATCGCCACCGGCACACCGAACTCGACCATCATCCGCACCACCGCTCGGCTCGAGGCTCGCGAGGACCGGGCCGAGCCGGACTCATCCGGCTCGAGGTCCAGGTGGGCCACCCAAGTCACGCCGGGCTCCGTCGCGTGCCCAGCTCGAACAAGATGACCAGCTCCTGGCCGTAGGCCGCACAATCCAGGTCGGGCACCGACTCCAACAAGAACGGCAACCCCTCCACCGCCCGTTGCACGGCCGTGGCGACGACCCGCGGGTCGAACTCTCGGAACTCCCCATCGGCTTGCCCTTGACGCAGGATCGCCTCGACGTGTCCGACGACGCTCTGCTCAGTGCCCGGGTCATAACGCAAGCCGCCACCGAGAAAGATCTCCAGCAGCGCCTTCATCCGCGCTCGGTGGTTCACCGTGAACTCCACCATGCCCTCGATATAGGCCCGCAGCATCCCGACGGCGGTCGTTTCGGCGCCGAGCTTCTGCGCCATATAGTCCGCGATCGAGGCGATCACCTCCTCGGCGACCGCCGCGATCAGCTCGTCCTTGCCGGCGAAGTGGTACGAGATCAGGCGGGTGCTCGACAAACCCGCACTCTCGGCGATACGGGCGAACGACACCTGCCCGAAACCGACCTCGGCGATCACGTCAATGGTTGCCGCAACGATCTGCGCCCGCCGCGCGATCCCGGTCACCGATCGCACCGGGCGATCACTCTCACTTACCGACATGAGTAAAACTTACCATGCGCAGGTAATTCCGCTGGCGTTCATCCGCCAGCTGTCGCTCACGGCTGCCGCACGTGATGGGCTGCACCCGCGCCCGGTACGGGTGGGTCGACGGGTCAGTTCGCAGTGACAGTTCGTAGCGACCCGCT
>JBDTFN010000294.1:0-8225 GCA_039937915.1 Jatrophihabitans sp.
CCGCTCAGCCTGCGCAGTGATCGACAGCGACGGGTTGACCCCCAGATTCGCCGACAGGGTGGAGCCGTCGACGACGTGCAGGCCCTCGTGGCCGTAGAGGCGGTGGTACGGGTCGATGACCCCGGTCGCGGCCGAGTCGCCGATCGCGCAGCCGCCGATGAAGTGCGCAGTCATCGGGATGTTCATCAGGTCGCCCCAGGTGCCCCCGGCGACGCCCCCGACATTCTCGGCCAGTTGTTCGGCCGCCTGGTTGGCGACCGGGATCCAGGTCGGGTTCGGCTCCCCTGCACCCTGCTCGCTGGTCATGCGCGAGAACCCGAATCGGCTCTTCTTACGTAGAACCGTGATCGAGTTGTTCAGCGACTGCATCACCAACAAGATGATGACCCGCTCGGACCACCGGCGCGGCACCAGCAGGCGAAGCTGCCTCGGGTTGCGCAGCATCGCAAGGAGGAACTGCCCCCACCGCGCCCTGCGCGTCCCGCCGTCGGTCATGATCGTATTGAGCAGGCCCATGGCATTGCTGCCCTTGCCGTAGCGGCACGGCTCGATGTGCGTGTTCTCGTCCGGGTGCCAGGACGAGGTGATCGCGACGCCCTCGGTGTAGTCGTGTTCGGGCTTGTCCACGCGGACGCCGAGCAGAGCCTCGGAGTTCGTCCGGGTGAGGTGGCCCAGTCGCGGCGAGATGTTCGGGAGGCTCTTCTCCTTGAGCCGGTGCAGCAGCTTCTGGGTGTTGTAGGTGCCGGCGCAGACGACGACCTGGTCAGCGGTGTAGGTCTCGCCCGCGCGGCCGAACCAGGCGCCGGTGCGTTCGGTGTGGACGTCGTAGCCGCCGCTGCGGCGTGGCCGGACGTCGGAGACCGTCGTCAACGGATGGATCGTCGCGCCGTGCTGCTCGGCGAGGTAGAGGTAGTTCGTCATCAGGGTGTTCTTGGCGCCGTGCCGACACCCGGTCATGCACTCCCCGCATTGAATACAGCCGGTGCGCTCGGGGCCGGCCCCGCCGAAGAACGGGTCGGGGACGGTGACGCCCGGCTCCTGCTCGCCGTCGCGGCCGAAGAACACACCGACATCGGTGGGGCTGTATGTGTCCGCCCGGCCGAACTGCTCGGCCAGTCGCTTCATCTCCAGGTCGCTCGGCGTCGTGGTCGGATTGGTGACCACGCCGAGCATCGTGCGGGCCTGCGCGTAATGCGGCGAAAGCTCGTCACGCCAGTCGGTGATGTGCGCCCACTGCGGGTCGTCGAAGAACGGCGCCGGCGGCTCATAGAGAGTGTTCGCGTAGTTCAGCGATCCGCCACCGACACCCGCTCCGGCCAGGATCACGCAGTCCTTCAGGATGTGGATGCGCTGGATCCCGGTCATGCCGAGCTTGGGGGCCCAGACGAAGTCACGCAGGTGCCAGGAGTTCTTCGGCAGCGTCTCGGGGGTGAAGCGGCGGCCGGCCTCGAGCACGCCGACCCGGTAGCCCTTCTCGGTCAGGCGCAGGGCGGTGACGCTGCCACCGAATCCCGAACCGATCACGAGTACGTCGTAGTGGGTCATCTTGCCGCCTTATTGATCGTCGCTCAATAGCGCTTCGATCATACGTCGTGGTACGTGGCGGTTCAACGCCGCAGGTGCCGCAGCTTGTCGGGGTTGGCGACGATGTAGACGTTCGCGACCCGGTCCCCGTCGAGGTCCAGTAGTGCGACGTGACTGGCCTGGTCGTGCTCGGAGAAGACCACCCCCAAGGTGCCGTTGACGTTGGCGAACCGAACGTCCAGACCGCTCGCGTCCTGGGCAATCCCGATCATGAATCGGGCGACCTTGTCCGGGCCCTCGATCGGCCGCCGGGCGGCCTTGGCCTGGCCACCGCCGTCGCTCACCAGCGTGACGTCCGGAGCCAACAGGTCGAGCAGTGCCGCCATGTCGCCGGTGACGCACGCGAGCAGGAACTGCTCGGTCGCGGCCCGCTGCGCGGACGCGTCGGCTTCGAAACGCGGTCGGCGGGCCTGCACGTGGTCGCGGGCCCGGTGTGCCATCTGCCGCACGCTCACCGGCGTCCGGTCGAGCGTCGCGGCGACCTCGTCGTAGGACAGCCCGAACACCTCGCGCAGCACGAACACCGCCCGCTCAGCGGGGCCGAGCGTCTCGAGGACCACCAGCATCGCGATGGACACCTCGTGCTCGCGCGCCGCGGACGCGACGATCTGCTCGGCAGGATCGGGCTCGACCAGTGGCTCCGGCAACCACGGGCCGATGTAGGACTCCCGCTTCCCGGCGTTGGACCGCGCCCGGTTAAGAGCTTGGTTCGTCGCGATCCGGACGAGGTAAGCGCGTGGTTCCCGCACCTCGTCCATCTCCACCGTCGACCAGCGCAGCCAGGTCTCCTGGACGACGTCCTCGGCGTCTGCGACCGACCCCAGCACGTCGTACGCGACCGCGAAGAGCAGGTTGCGGTGCTGCTCGAACGGGGCGGACATCAGACGGAGTTGAGCTCGCGGCGGGCGGCGAAGCCCTGGCTCTCCAACCCGAGGGCATTGTTGAAGCGCGCCCGTTGGTTCTCCACGGCGACCATCATGGTCAGCTCGACCAGTTGCGGCTCGTCGAGGTCACGTCGCAGGTCCGCGACCATGTCGTCGGTGACGGTCTGCGGAGTGACGCTCATGGCCTCGGCGTAGCCGATGACTCGGCGCTCGAGGTCGGTGTAGGCGCCGCTGTCGCGCCACCGCGGCAGGTCGCGCAGCTTGGCCTCGTCCAGGCCGTCGTCGACACCCAGCCAGTAGCCGAAGTCCATGCACCACTCGCAACCGACAGTCGCGGCGGCGGCAGCAACCGCCAGGTGCTTGAGATGCTTGTCGGCCTTGTTCCACCGCTCGATGGCCATCTCCGAGCGGACGTTGGTGCGGAACACCCGTTTGTTGTGCCCCATCGCTCGGGCGGGTTCAAGGACCGCGCCGAAGCGCCTGCGCGAGTACCACTCGCCGACACGCTGAACGGTGGAGCGAGGGGGATCGAGCGAGATGCGAGCCATCACAGCCTCCTGGGAAATCGGACTTTCCCATGAGACACCGCCCGCCGCGAATATGTGACAAAGCCAGGATCAACCCCCCAGGAGCGCCGTCAGCACGACGTCAGCCGAAGCGGCCGCTGATGTAGTCCTCGGTACGGCGGTCGGAGGGGTTGGCGAAGATCTTCTCCGTCGTGTCCATCTCGACCAGCTTGCCGGGCTTGCCGATGCCGGCGAGGTTGAAGAAGGCGGTGCGGTCCGAGACCCGGGCGGCCTGCTGCATGTTGTGGGTGACGATCACGATCGTGTACGTCTCCTTCAGCTCCTGGATGAGGTCCTCGATGGCCAGCGTCGAGATCGGGTCCAGAGCCGAGCACGGCTCGTCCATCAACAGCACCTGGGGCTCGACGGCGATCGCGCGCGAGATGCACAGCTGTTGCTGCTGGCCGCCGGACAGTCCGGCCCCGGGCTTGTCGAGGCGGTCCTTGACCTCCTCCCACAGGTTCGCGCCACGCAGGGACTTCTCGACGATGGCATCCGACTCGGACCTCTTCATCCGCCTGCTGTTCAACCTCAACCCGGCGATGACGTTGTCGTAGATGGACATCGTCGGGAACGGATTCGGTCGTTGAAACACCATGCCGATCGTGCGACGGACATCGACAGGGTCGACCGAACTGGCGTAGATGTCCTCGCCGTCGAGCATCACCGTGCCCTTGACGCTCGCGCCGGCGATCACTTCGTGCATCCGGTTCAGGGTGCGCAGCACGGTCGACTTGCCGCAGCCGGACGGTCCGATGAAGGCCGTCACCGAGCGCGGCGCCACGGTGAGTGACACCTCGCTCACCGCGAGGAACTTGCCGTAGTAGATGTCGAGGTCTCGTGTCTCGAGCCGCTTAGCCATCTGGTTTTCTCCGGTCTTCCCGCGCTCAGGACGCGATCTTGTTGCGACGGCCGATGAGCCGCGCAATGAGGTTGAGCGCCATGACGATCACGATCAGTGTGAGGGCTGCGCCCCACAAGCGGTCTGGCGCAAAGTTGGCGACGGCCCCGGCGACCCGGTTGCCGGCGTCGTCCAGGTGGTACGCCGTGGCGCCCGACGACGTGTTGATGTTGATGAATTCCGAGTTGATGAATCCCGGCAGCGAGCTCTGGAATCCGTTGAACAGATCGGAGTTGGTCGTCGTCGAGTAGCCGACCAGGATCAGCAGCGGCGCGGTCTCACCGGCGGCCCGGGCGACACCGAGCACGACACCGGTGACCAGACCACTCATCGCCGTAGGCACGACCACCCGCAGGATCGTCTTCCACTTCGGGATGCCGAGTGCGTAGGACGCTTCACGCAACTCGTTCGGCACGAGGCGCAGCATCTCCTCACTTGTGCGCACGACCACCGGAATCATCAGGATCACCAGTGACAGCGAGACCAACCAGCCCGCCCGCACCCCGTGAAAGGTCGTCACGAACAGCGCGTAGATGAACAACGCAGCCACGATCGAGGGGATTCCGGTCAGGATGTCGACCATGAACGTCGCAATCTTCGCGAACACCCCACGGCCGTACTCCACCAGATAGATCGCGACGAGCAACGAGATCGGGACGGAGATGAGCGTGCAGAGCGCAACCTGTTCAGCGGTTCCGACGATCGCCGCCGAGACGCCGCCTCCCGAAACGCTCTTGCTGATGCCGGCCTGATCCGACGTCCACCAGCCGGAGTCGAAGATCACGTGGTAGCCCTTGCTGATGACGGTGTAGAGCAGCCACACGAGCGGGACCATGGCGATGCCGAAAGCAAGCCAGACCATCCCCGTGGCCATGGTGTTCTTGACCTTGCGAGCGCCGCGGGCCTTCGCGAAGTTCGCGCTGGTGGTGGGCGGGGCGGCGAGCACAGTCATGATCAGACCTGCTTCCGGTTGACGATCGCACGAGCCGCGGAGTTGACCAGGAACGTGAGGATGAACAGCGCCAATCCGGCCGCGATATACGCACCGGTCGACGCCGCGTTGTTGAACTCCGCCGAGCCGTTGGCGATCTTCGAGGCGATCGTCTCCCCGCCGGTGAAGATCGAGGAGCGGAACGGCGGACTCACCGTCGAAACGATCAGGTAGACGGCGATGGTCTCGCCCAGCGCGCGGCCCAGGCCGAGCATCGCGCCGCTGACCACACCGGCCCGGCCGAAGGGCAGTACCGCAATGCGGATCATCTCCCACTTCGTCGCACCGAGGGCGAGCGCTGCCTCGATGTTCGCGCGCGGGGTCCGTTCGAAGACGTCGCGGCTGATCGCGGTGATGATCGGCAAGATCATGACCGACAGGACGACGGCGCCGTTGAAGATCGTGTCCCTCGTCTGGAGGTTGTCGAACAGGGGCAACGGGATGTGGCCGAGCAGGCGTTGCACCGGCTCGAGCTCCGGGGAGAGCACGAACGCGCCCCAGATGCCGTAGACGATGGACGGAATCGCAGCCAGCAGGTCGAGCACGTAGGCGATCGGCTTCGACAGACCCCTCGGTGCGTACTGCGTGATGCAGAGCGCGACGCCGATCGCCACCGGCACCGCGATCACCATGGCCACGATCGAGATGATCACCGTCACCCACAGCAGGTTCGCGAGGCCGAAGCGCAGGTCGCCTGGCGTCGTCTGCCAGTTCGTCGACGTGAGGATGTTGTCCTTGTCGGCCAGTATCGACGGCAGTGACTTCACCACCAGGAACGTCGCGATCAGCACGACCAGCACGATGATGAATCCGGCGGCACCGGAACTCATCGCAGCGAAGATTCGATCGCCGACGCGGACCTTGCCGCCCACCGCAGTCAGGCCGGCGCCAACGACCGGCGTGGGCACATCCAGGCCTGCACCGAGCGGTTCGCCCGACCCGGGCGCCAGGTGCTCCCACTTGGGCCGGTCGGTCGGCTTCGGGGCGAGCACCGACTCGCCCGCCACCCGCGGTGGCGGGAGCGGGACGCGCGACGATGCGTCAGCGCTCAGGCCGGTGGTTCGGTCGGTCATGATGTCTCGCTCTGCCATCGGGTGGTCCCTGTCCTCCACGGGGTGAACCCCGCCGGTCGTGGGGAGACGACCGGCGGGGTTACTGAGCTGGCGTCAGGAGATCTTGGCGATGGACGCCTTGACCTTGGTCGCGAGCGAATCGGGAAGCGGTGCGTACCCGAGCTTCGCCAGTACCGTCTGGCCACCGTTGACCGTGTAGTCGAGAAAGTTCTTCACGAATGTCCCGGTGGCGGCATCGGAGTACTTCGTGCACGCGATCTCGTAGGTCACGAGGATGATCGGGTACGCGGCCGCCGACGACGGCTTGTAGTTGATCTCCAGGCTGACGTCGTCCCCGGTCCCGACGACCTTGGCCTCGGCAGCGGCTGCCGCGGCGCTGTCCTTGGACACCGCGACCCCGCCCGAGCCGCTGTCGATCTTCGCGGTCTGCAGGCTGCTGCTCACAGCGAACGAGTATTCGTCATAGCCGATGGAGCCTTCGGTGCTGGACAGCGCCGCGGCGACCCCCTGCGACTTGGCCTTGCCCTGACCCGTGAACACCGTCGCCGTGTTGTCCTTGGCCGGCTTGGCAGTGAAGACGTCGGGAGCGGTCGAGGCCAGGTATTTCTCGAAGTTCTGCGTAGTGCCCGACGGATCCGAGCGATAGATGACGCTGATGCTCGTGCTCGGCAGCGTGGCGGACTTGTTAGCCGCGGCGATCGCCGGGTCGTTCCATTTGGTGATCTTGCCGGTGAAGATCTTGGCCACCAGTTCGGGCGTCAGGGTCAGGTTGTCGACGCCGTTGAGCTTGTAGCCGATGGCGATCGGGCCGACGACCATCGGCAGGTCCAGCGGGGCGCTCGTGCAGCGCTTCATCGCCCCGGCGACCTCACCCTTGGCGGGATCGAGCGCGGAGTCCGAGCCGGCGAAGGCCACCTGGTTCGCGGTGAAGCTGCTGATGCCCGCGCCGGAGCCGGTCGGGTTGTAGTTGACCTTGGCTCCGGAGCACGCCTTTGTGTATGCGTTGATCCATTCGGTCATGGCGTTGGTTTGTGCGGTCGATCCCTCGGCGTTCAGGGTGCCGGTCGAGCACGTCGGCTTGGAGCCGGACCCGGAGCCTGCGGCGGTGTCGGCCGGAGCGCTCGGGTTCGTCGAGGCACCCGTGGGGTCGGGGCCGGCGGACTTTGCGGAGCTTCCGCTGCTGCCACACGCGGCCAGCGCCACGGTGGCGGCGAGCAGGCCGGCGGCGATGCCAGCACGATTGAGCTTCACGATCAGTTCTCCTTGGTCGGATTGACTTACCGACCCGGACGCTAATTTCGTGAAATGGCCCCGCGGGGTGGCCTCGGTGAACGACCGGTGAATGGCATCGCGCCATCAGGTGACGCGAGCAGACCGGACGTCCGCGAGGTGAACTGGGTCACGTGGCTCGGGCCGCCGAGCCGACGCCGCTCAATCGGCGGTCGGCGACTGCCATTGGACATCGAGGTCGAAACGCTCGAAGCCGTCCCGTTCATAGAGGTGCAGCGCGCCGGGATTGTCACCGTCGACGTAGAGCAGAACGTAGGGGCAGCCTCGGTCCTGCAGCAGGCGTAGACCGCGGATCAGCAGTGCCCCGCCGAGCCCGAGTCCCTGACCGGCCGGCGCCACGCCCAGCACGTAGACCTCGCCCGCACCGTCGCTATGCACCTTCGTCCAGTGGAAGCCGAGCAGTTCGTCGTTCTGTTCAGCGAGCAGGAATCCGGCCGGGTCGAACCAGGGTTCGGCCATCAGCGCGGCGAGGTCGGCCGCCGTCGTGGCGCCCTGCTCAGGGTGGTGCGCGAACGCCGCAGCGTTGAGGGCGAGCCACGCCGATTCGTCGCGCCCGGCCTCGAAAGTGCGGATCCGGACGCCCTCGGCCAGCGGTGGATCCGGCGGCAGCTCCCGCGACGTTGGTCTGCGCAGTTGGTGCAGTTCGCGGGTCCGCACGAACCCGCGGGCGTCGAGGACCTCGATCAGCTGGCTACGACGACCGTGGGTCCACACCAGCAGCGGCGGGTCGACCTCGTCGAGCAGGACGCCGACGCGTTCAGCGACACCGACCAGTTCAAGTGCGGTTCCCTCCAGCTGCCCGTAGGCCACTACTTGTCCACCGTCGCGCACGACGAGGTGGGTTACGTCCGGCGAGGTCAGCCGGGCGCGCGCGCGGTCGGACAGCGGCGGAGCGCCGTCGGCCCGTTCGATGGCGTCGGCCAGCGATCGCAGCGC
>JBDTFN010000295.1:0-2706 GCA_039937915.1 Jatrophihabitans sp.
CGCTGATCAAGGTGGCCACCGCGACCGGCCGACCGGCCTCGATGTCCTCGGCGATCTCACCGAGCTCAGGGAAGGACGACCGGCTGATCGGCTCGACGAAGACCTCGATGATCCCGCCACAGGTGAGTCCGACGCTGAACGCGTCATCATCGGACACCCCGTAGCGCTGCAGCACCGCCGACGACGTGGTCTTGACGTCGTCGGCGAGTTCGTAGACCGCGCCCTCCACGCAGCCGCCGGACACGCTGCCCACAGCCGTCCCGTCCGGCCCGACCAGCATCGACGCGCCGGGTTGTCGCGGCGCGGATTTCCAGGTGCGGACGACGGTGCCGAGGCCCACCGTCTGGCCCTCGCGCCACCAGGCGAGCAGGTCGGGGAGTACGTCACGCATCGGCGATCACGTCAGCCAGGGTATGCAGAGCGTCCAGAGTGTGCCCCGCGACGAGGTCGTCCACGTGCGGCAGCGCAGCGCTCATTCCAGCGGTGACGGGGGCGAAACCGGCCTTTCCACGGTGTGGGTTCACCCAGACCAGACGGTGCGCAAGTCGGTGCAGGCGCGCCGTCTGCTCGCCGAGCAACGCCGCGTCGCCGCGCTCCCAGCCGTCGGAGGCGATCACGACAACGGCTCGACGGGCGGTGCCGCGCTGACCCCACAGGTCCAGGAATGCCTGCAGCGACTCGCCCAGCCGGGTCCCGCCGCTCCAGTCGGGTACGGCGGTACCGGCCGTCCGGAGCGCGATCTCGGGGTCGCGCAACCGGAGCTGACGGGTGATCCGGGTCAATCGCGTGCCGACCGTGAAGACCTCGGTGCTCGCGGGGGCGACCCGGACCGCAGCGTGCGCGAACCGCAGCAGGACGTCGGCGTAGGGCGCCATCGACCCGCTGACGTCGAGCAGCAGGACGAGCCGGCGTGGTTTGTGCCGGGGGCGCAGGCGGGCCAGGTGACCGGGTTCGCCGCCGTCGCGCAGCATCGCCCGCACGGTGCGAGCGACATCGATCCGGTCGCGCCCGTGCGGTGCGGTGCGCTTGGACCGCCGGCGCGGCACACGCGGAGCGAGAAGGGCGACCAGCCGGTGGATCTCCTCGCGCTCGGTGTCGGTCAGCGTCGCGACGTCGCGGTGGCGCAGCACCTCGGTGTCTCCGGCAGCGGCTCGGAGCATTTCCTCGTCCTCCTCGGCGTCACGGCCGTCATCGTCGCGGCCACCGATCGGTCGCAGTTGCAACACCCGCGCCGGCACACCCAGCGGGCGTGGGCCGGGAAACGGAGGCAGTCGTCCCCGAAACCACGCGTCGAAGACGGCGTCGAAGATCGGCAGATCGTCCGGCTCGCCGCACAGCGTCACGCGCGCCGCCCAGTACACCTGCGCGGCGTCCAGAACGTCGATGTGGGTGAGCGCGGCCAGGGCGGTGGTGAGCCTGGTGGCGTCAGCCGCAACCCCGTTCGCCCGCAGCGCACGTGCGAAGCCGGTCATCGTCACGACCGGATCGATCGGCTCCGAGGCGCCGGTCACGAGCGCCCACCGCCGCGTCGACGGACATCCGCGGTGGTCATCGGCTCAGCAGAGAATCCAGGTTGCCACGGACGCGGGCCATGTCCTCCTGGTACTTCAGGACCGCGCCGAGGGTGGCCTCCGCGGTCTCCGGGGTGAGTTGGGCGGCCCCGAGCACGTGCAGGGCCCGCGTCCAGTCGATGGTCTCGGCGATGCCCGGAGGCTTGAGCAGCCCGGCCTCGCGCAACCGGCCGACGGCGGCCGCGACGTCACTGGCCAGTTGGACGTCGGCCTCGGGCACCCGCCGACGCACGATCGCGACCTCGCGGGCGAAGTCCGGGTGAGCGACCCAGTGATAGAGGCAGCGTCGTTTGAGCGCGTCGTGGACCTCGCGGGTCCGGTTCGAGGTGATGACCACCAGCGGTGGGCTCGAGGCGGTGATCGTGCCCAGCTCCGGGATCGTCACCGAGTTCTCGGCCAACACCTCGAGCAGGAACGCTTCGAATTCGTCGTCGGCGCGGTCGATCTCGTCGATGAGCAGCGTGGACGGCGTCTGTTCGAGTGCCTGCAGGATGGGTCGGGCCACCAAGAATCGACGGTCGTAGAGGGACGCCTCGAGCGTCGACGGATCGGTCGCCTCGCCCGCCGCCCGCAGATGCAGGATCTGACGGGGGAAGTCCCAGTCATAAAGGGCCTGCGCCGAGTCGATGCCCTCGTAACACTGCAGCCGGATCAGCGGCGAGCCGGTGATGGTGGCCAGGGCTTGCGCGAGCGCGGTCTTGCCCACGCCCGGATCGCCCTCGAGGAACAGCGGCCGGCCCATCCGCATCGCCAGGAAGGCGGTGGTGGACAACCCGATGTCGGGCAGGTAGCCAGCGGCGTCGAGGGCTTTCGTGACGTCGGCCGGACTGTCGAATGCATGAGGCGCCATGCTCCGAGCATTCACCTGCGGCGCAACCAGCGCATAGTCTGCCCCGGTGTCAGACGTTGCCGGTGTCGTCCTCGCCGCCGGTTCCGGCGCACGGATGGGCACGCCCAAGGGGGAGCTACGCCTCGACGGGGTGCGGCTGATCGACCGGGCGGTACTGGCGTGTCGGGAAGCCGGTTGCTACCCGGTCCACGCCGTGGTGCGCCCAGGGGTCGACGCCCCCGGCGCCCGGGCTGTGGTGAACCCTGAACCGGAACGGGGCATGCGCTCCTCGCTCGAGATCGGCGT
>JBDTFN010000296.1:0-4425 GCA_039937915.1 Jatrophihabitans sp.
CGTGTCGGCCCAGGAGCCCGGCTTCGTCTGGCCCGAACTGGACGAGCGATCCCCTGCCTCGATGTGTTACACCAGCGGGACGACCGGCGACCCGAAGGGCGTCGTCTACTCCCACCGCTCGACCGTCTTGCACGCGCTGGCCGCCAACTCCGCAAGCGTCACCGGCGCCACCGAGGCCGACAAGATCCTGACCTTCGTACCGATGTTCCACGTCAACGCCTGGGGCATCCCGTTCGGGGCGTTCCTGTCCGGCGCCTCGCTGCACTTCCCTGGCCCGCATATGACGCCCGAGCCGATCTGCGAGTTCATCAGGACCGAACGCTCGACGATGGCCTCTGCCGTGCCGACGATCTGGGCCGGCATCCTGGCGCACGGTCAGAAAAAGGACATCGACCTGTCCTCGCTACGCCTCGGCACCTCTGGCGGCGCCGCGATTCCGCAGTCCCTGCTCGAGGCGTTCGAGAAGACGTACGACCTGCGCATCATCCAGGGCTGGGGAATGACCGAGACCTCACCGGTCGGCGGGATGGCTCACCCTCCAGCTGACGTTGAGCTTGGCTCGCCCGACGAGATGCAGTGGCGGCTGAAATCGGGGCGCGTCACCGCCGGCGTCCAGATGCGCATCGTGTCCGACGATGGCGATGAACTTCCGTGGGACGGCGAGGCCGTCGGCGAGATCGAGGTCCGCGGCCCCTGGATCACCGGGTCCTACTACAACGCCGACGTTCCGGAGAAGTTCCACGACGGCTGGTTGCGCACCGGCGACATCGGCACGATCGACCGCCGCGGCTTCTTCCAGATCACCGACCGCAGCAAGGACGTCATCAAGTCCGGTGGCGAGTGGATCTCCTCGGTCGAGTTGGAGAACCTGCTCGCGGGCTCCCCCGACGTTGCCGAGGCCGCAGTCATCGGCATCCCCGACGATCGGTGGACCGAGCGTCCACTCGCCTGCATCGTGCTCGCCGGCGACGCCGACGCCAGTGCGCTGGCGTCCTTCCTCGACGGCAAGGTCGCCGCGTGGCAGGTGCCGGAGAACTGGACCTTCATCGACGAGGTACCCAAGACGAGCGTCGGCAAGTTCGACAAGAAGGTGCTGCGGGCCCGGTACGCCGACGGCGATTTCGACGTCATCCGCACCAAGGACTGACCGCGAGCAGGCCGGCTGCTGGCCAGCCGACCGAAGCCTCCCTCTCACACCCGCTTGGCCCCATCCCGGCGCGGCCACTTGATCTTCAGAGCCGCGATCAGGTGGGGCCAAGCGAGCGGGTCAACGCGAGCTACTGCTCGGCGAGCGGCATCGGGCCGTACACCTTGCGGTCGTCCTCGAAGAGAGTCACCTGGGCGACGTCGGCGTCGGCGAGCTCATGCCAGTTCTCACCCAGCCAGCTCTCGGCGTCGGATTGGTTGGTGTGGGTCGGATTCTCCGGGCCGGTGATCTCGGCCCCATCCGGCTGCTCAAGTCGCCACGTCCAGGTCATACCGAGATCCTTTCCTTGCGGGTCAGTAGTCGACATTCTTCCCGATCATCGAACCCGCCGAATCGCTTCCGGCGGTGCATCGGCCACACCTGGATGCAGGATCGCCGCGAGGGCCTCGACTCCGTCGACCACCCGCGGACCGGGCCGAACGATCAGCCCGTCGCCGTCGATCGCCCATACCGCAACGTCGGTCAGTTCTTGGCACACGACCGCGCACTGCTCGGCCGCGCCGTCGAGATGGAAGCCGCAGGGTGAGACCACGACGATGTCGGGCTTCAGGTCGGCGATCGCGGCCCAGGTCGTCGGAACCGACCGCTCCCCCGGCGTGCCGCCGACAGGCTCCCCACCGGCCGCCCGAACGAGATCGGGTATCCAGTGACCCGCGGTGAAGGGCGGGTCGACCCACTCCACCACGCATACCCGTGGACGTGGACGGTCGCCCACCCGGTCAGCGACGGACGCCAACCGCGCCCGCAAGGACCCGACCAGATCGTCGCCGCGCTCAGGGACCCCGGCGGCGGAGGCCACCACGCCGATCGTGGCCAGCACGTCGTCCAGCGAGTAGGGGTCGAGGGGCACGACGTCGGCGCGGCAGCCGAGGAAGTCCAGAGCCTCGTTCACTGTGGCCGAGGGCACCGCACACACCCAGCAAAGGTCCTGGGTGAGCACGAGTTCGGGGTCCAGGCCGGCGAGGGCGTCCTGCTCGAGGTGGTAGAGGTCGGCGCCCGCGGCAGCCTGCGACCGCACGTAGACGTCGATCTCACCGGGCGTCATACCGCTGGTGTCCTTGCCGCCGACCACGACGGTCTTGTCGATCCGCGCGCGGGCCGGTTCGTCGCACTCGAAGGTGACGCCGACGAGGTCGTCGCCGAGACCCAACGCGTAGATGATCTCCGTCGCCGACGGGAGCAGTGAGACGATCCTCATGTCTGGAAGGTAACCGGAGCCTCGAAGTGGGCTCGGCGGGCGGCGCGACGGAAGGTCGCCAGTGCGGCCGGACCGACGAGCAGGATCATGACGAAGTTCGTCACGGCTCGACCGGTGTCCCAGCCGAGTGAGGTGGTGACGTCGAAGACCAGGTACCGGTGCCACTGATCGGTGAACGACGCCCCGGGCAGGTACGCGATCGAACTGTTCGGGTCCACCGAGAACGGCCAGAACGACAGGTTGAGCAGGAACCCGAAAAGGTACCCGGCGAACGCGCCGTAGGCCGCCAGCATGATGATCTCCGCGCGACCGCGGGCCCGTGGCAGCATCCCGGCGAGCAGACCGACGAAGGCACAGCCAAACATCTGGTACGGCATCCACGGTCCGACGCCGCCGGTGAGTAGGGCCGATGCGAACAGCGACGTACAGCCAAGCGCGAAACCGAATCCAGGGCCGAAGACCCGCCCGGCCAGCACCAGGACGAAGAACACCGTCTCGACGCCGGCCATGCCTGCACCCAACGGGCGAAGCGCGGCGTTGACCGCCGACAGGACCCCCAGCATCGCGATCGCCTTGGCGTCGATGCCGTTCTCGGCGATCTCGGCGAACACGACCGCGAGGATGAGGATCAGCAGACCGCCGAACAGGATCGGCGCGATCGTGCGGTCGCTGACCCGACCGGGATCGACGACGAAGGGCCACACGAACGCGACGACGCCGATGAACGCCGCCATGGCGACGGTGAGGGCGGTGCGGTGCGGGATGCGGATCGCGCGTCCGCGCAAAATCGCCGGGGCGATGGTCATAGCGTCCCTGCCAGGGCAGCCTCGACCTGGGCGACGGTCAGGTACGGAAGCGGCGCGAGGATCTTTGCCGTCTGTGGGGCGAAGGCCGGGGACGCGACGATGACGTCGGTGGTCGGCCCGTCCGCGACGATCTCGCCTTCGGCCAAGACGATGACCCGGTCAGCGGCCGCCGCGACGAACTCCACGTCGTGCGTGGAGATGACGACGCTGCGCCCCTCCGCGGCCAGGGAGTCCACGATGCCGATGAGTGCGTGCTTGGCCGGGTAGTCCAGCCCGCGGGTCGGCTCGTCGAGCAGGACGATCTTCGGGGCAGCGCGCAGTTGGATGGCCAGTACGAGCGAGAGCCGCTGACCCTCGGACAGGTCGCGCGGGTGCATCGTGTCGTCGATCCCAGGAGCGAGCCGGTCCAGCAGGGTGCGGGCGGTCTCCCCGCGCACGCCAGTTTCCTTGTCGGCCTGGTCGAGTTCGGCCTTGACCGTACCCAGGTAGAGCAGGTCGGACGGTGTCTGCGGGACGAGGCCGACCAGTCGACGTGCGTCAGCAGCCGAGAGCTTCTTCGGGTCCTTCCCGGCGACGTCCACGCTGCCGTCCTGGCGAGGACCAGAGCCCTGAAGCGCCCACAGCAGCGAGGACTTGCCCGAGCCGTTGCGTCCCATCAGCGCGGTGACCCGACCGGTGTAGAGCGTCACGTCGACGCTGCGCACCGCGATCACATCGCCGTAGCGGACGACGATCCTGCGCGCGGTGAGCGCCGGGCCGGATACGGCGGTGGGCACTACGCGAGACGCCGGGACCGGCACGGTCGCAAGCGAGTCCCGTAGGGGCGCCACCTTGCGGCGAGCGTCACGCACCGACAGCGGCAGGGGGTTCCAATGCACCAGTCGGCCCAGTTCCACGACCGGCGGAGCGACCGACGTCGTCGCGAACATCTCGCTCGGCAGGCCGTCGGTCACCGTTCCGTCCCCGCGGACGTGCAGCACCCGATCGGCGTACTGGACGACGCGTTCGAGGCGGTGTTCGGCAAGCACTACGGTGACGCCGAGATCGTGCACGAGCCTGGTGATCGCGGCGAGCACCTCCTCGGCGGCGGTCGGGTCGAGCGCGGAGGTCGGCTCGTCGAGGACCAGCACGCGGGGGTGGGCGGTCAGGACCGAGCCGATGGCTACGCGCTGCTGCTGCCCGCCGGACAGCTCGTGCAGGGCGCGGTGGCGCAG
>JBDTFN010000297.1:0-19680 GCA_039937915.1 Jatrophihabitans sp.
GAGGAGACCCAGCTCTATCCCGCCCTGGCCACCACTCTGGGCAGTCCGGAGGCAACGGCACCGATGAGCCGCGTGCACGCCGAAATTGAGCGACTCACCCGGCGGCTCGGTACGCACTTGGCCCAGATCGACGCCGCCGGAAGCCTCGATCCAGGACGGGTCGAGGACCTGCTCGCGTGCCTGTATGGGCTGCACGCAGTCCTCACCCTGCACTTCACCCAAGAAGAGGAAAGCTACTTCACGTTGGCCACCACGCATCCCGTCCTTGGGCGCTGATCCTCGCGTCGCTGTCGTCATCCGGTCACGAGGCGTGAAGACGGTAGGTTGAGGTGCCCGGGCGAGTACCGCCCGCACGCCGGCGGGAGGCGTCATGGCTCAAACAACCAGTGCCGCGAGGTAGGGCGTGGTCATTCGCGTGCCTGAGCAGGCGGCCCGGAGCGACGAGCTGAGGCGAAGAATCGTCGATGTGGCCGCGGAGTTGTTCGCCGAGCACGGCTACGGGGGCACCAAGCTGGCGATGGTGGCCGAGCGAGCCGGGGTGTCTGCACACACGGTGCGTCGGCTGACCGGCGGACGCGACGAGCTTTTCGCCCGGGTGATCGCCACAAAACTGACCTCGCAGGCTGCCGATCTCATCGCGTCCGCGGCGACCGAGCCCGAGGCTGCGCCCCCGCTGGCGGTACTCGTCGACGCGGCCGCACAGATCTTCGCCGCACCCGAGTTCGGCTGGAGCATCCTCGAACTCGAGGCGCTGACCCGCGCCCACCGCGACGACGACGTCCGCGCCCTGGAGTCCGCACGACTGGCCACGCGCTCCAAGAACATGAGCGCGGTCCTCGATCACGCGCGGCGCGCCGGCAGTCTCGACGACGACGTCGACGGAGCCGCGCTGGTTCATCTGACACTGGCCCTCTCGGTCGGCCTCGCCGTGCTCGATCCCGTTTCCGAGCGACCGACGCAAGCGCACTGGAACGCGTTGATGGCCCGGATCGGAGCGTTCGTCGCACCGGCGGAGCTGCTCGTGGCAGCCGAGTACGAAACCCGCAAGCCTTGGCGGTTGCGAGTCGACATCGCTGATCGCCCGGGCGCGCTGGCGCATCTGATTCGGGCGTTGAACACGTTGCACGCCTACGTGGTCGGCACTTCCGTGCTCGCCAGCGGCAACGGAATCCGCACGATCGATCTGGCGGTGACGGTGCCGGAGCGGATCACCCCGGAGTCGTTGCTGGCGACGGCCATGGTGGCGGGCAGCAACGTCCACCTGACGGAGGGGTCGGCGGATGACGGTCTCGACCTGCCGACCCGGGTGCTCGACGGCGCCACCGAGCTCGTCACGAACCCGGAGTCCGCGCCGCTGGCCGCGGCCAGGCTGGTGGAGGCGGACCGCTTCGAGGTGACCGACGCGACCGCAGGCGAGGACGACGCATCCGGCGTCCTGCGTCTGCAGTGGACAGCGGACCGGCATGTGGTGCTCTACCGCGACTGGGCCCCTTTCGCCCGCGCGGAGCAGACGCGGGCCTCGGCCCTGTTACGCCTGGCTGCGGCGATCGCCAGCAGCCAGGGAGACGCCGAGGCGCACGGATGGGTCGAGCCGATCAAGGGCGACGGCACGGTCTGGATCCGGTTGGGTCGCCCCGAGGACGCCGACGCAGTAGCCGCCATGCACGAGCGGTGTTCCGAGCAGACCCGCTACCGGCGCTACCTCACCGGGATCAGCGAGTGGCGCGACCTCAGCCTGCGTCGGCTCACGGGCGGCCATCGGGGCGCGACCCTCGTCGTCATGAGTGAGGACGGTTCGATCGTAGGACTGGGCAACGTATTCCCCGAGCAGCCCGGCGACCTGCACACCGCCGAGATCGCCGAAATCATCGAGGACACCCACCAAGGCCGCGGCATCGGCACCCGCCTGCTCAAGCACATGCTGGACCTAGCCCAACGACTCGACTTTCAGAACGTGGTCGCCACCGTGCTGGCCGTGAACACAGGGATGCTGGCAGTCCTCAACCAGACCGGACTGGACTGGACCCTCACGCTCGACGACGGCGTGCTGACCATGCGGGCTCCGTTGCCCCGGGCGGAGCCCGGGTCAATCCCCCAGGCCACCCGCAGGTCCGTCGAGGGATTCGAGGCTACGCAGGCCGAAGGCGGCGAAAATGCGGGCGGGATTTGACTGAAAGCCAGTTCTCTCGGTGGAGGATCCAGGAAATCGAACCTGGCAAGGCGCCCCGATAGGCGCATCCCCCCGGGGGATGAGAATCCGTACTTTACTAGGGTGCGGCCGATGCGGCCTCAGAGGTGGGTCGGAGCGGAGCGTCTGGGCCGCGGAGCCAGACTCGACTCAATCACGTCTCTCCGGAGATCCCCAGCCTTTGCTCAGCCGACACCCAGCTGCAAGCCCCATCGTAGGAAGTCCAGCCCGCCCGCCGTCTTCCGAAGCACTCATGACGGCCCCGACGGCGGCAGCATTCCGCGCACGACATACCAACGGCCAGCACGAGCCGGGGCATCGGAGGGAACAGTTGTTGCGCCGAGGGTGGTTCACGACGGTGACCGCCATCCTCGTACTGGGCTGCTGCCTGGTGGCCAGCGCCACGACCCCGCGCCACGCCGCGTCACCGAACCACATGACCGCCCCGATCCGGCTGATCGTCATCGGCGACTCACTGAGCACTGGGTACCAGACGCCGGGGAACCCGTGGACGGATGAGGCGCAAGCCATGTTCGACGCGAGCGGTCAGGACGTCGAGATCGTCAATGCCGCAGAGAACGGAGCCGGATACGTCAGCCGAGGCGCGAATGGTGACAACTTTCGCGACGAGGCCGACATGGTCGTCGATGCCCGAGCCGACGTAGTCCTCGTCTTCGGCTCCGACAACGATCTGGGCCAGACCGGGGTGGCCCGGGCGGCCGCGAGCACGCTCGCTCGCATCCGGTCGCTCACCCCGCACGCGACCGTCATCGTCGTGGGGCCGCCCGCGCCGCCGGCGGCCTCACCGTCCAGCCTCGCCGCGATCCGTGACGACCTGCGCACATCGGCCCAACAGGCCGGCGCGCAGTTCGTCGATGCGCTCGAGGCGAAATGGTTCCAAGGCTCGGACGCCCAGTTCACCGGTCCGGACGGCGAACACCCCAACGCGAGCGGGGCGCTCTACCTGGCCGACAAGATGGTCGCCATCCTCGCCCCCGCAGTCGCGCGCCAGACGCAACTCAGCCCTGGCGCGCCGCAGGCGGCCGGCCCCACGAAATAGCGGGTGGAGCGGGCGACGAGAATCGAACTCGCGTAATCAGTTTGGAAGACTGAGGCTCTACCATTGAGCTACGCCCGCATGGCGACTCCGAGAAGCCGCTGAATCAGGATACCTACTACGTCCTCGTCGCGCTTCGTGCTAATCGGGTTGGGCGCTCAGCATGACGATCGCCAGCGTCTGCAGACCGGTTGCCATGGTGGCCGCTACCGTCCGCCGGGTCATCTTGAGCTCCGAGGCCACCTCAGCGTACGAACGGCGTTCGAAGTAGACCATCTGCATGACGCGGCTCTGGATAGGATCCATTCTGCGCATCGCGATGCGGACATCCTGGGACCAGGAAAGCAGACCCGCGAAGTGCGTATCGCTGTCGGCATCGCCAACACGTCGTCTGGCCATCTGTCGATCGTTACCGACGCAGGTCACGAACCGGCAACGGACACCGGGACTGGCAAGATGTGTGGAGTGAATCCGTCCCGCCTGACCGGTCCCCCCATGCGGCTACGTCTCGGCGGGAAAGTCCTGCCGATGGTGGGCCAGGTGCGCATGTACGTATGCGGTATCACGCCGTACGACGTCACCCACCTCGGCCACGCCGCCACCTACATCTGGGCCGACGCGGCCGATCGCGTCCTGCGCTGGCACGGCCACCACGTCACGGTGGCTCGCAACGTCACCGACGTCGACGACGTCCTCTACGCCGAGGCCCGCCGCCGCGGCGAGTCGCACACAATGCTCGCGACGCTGCAGCGCGCGTCGTTCGAAGGCACGATGGCGACCCTGCGCGTCCGCCCACCGGATCTCGCGCCGAGCGCCGCCCAGCACATCGGGCATGTCGTCCAACTCGCCGCAGCCCTGCTCGACCGGGACGCTGCGTACGAGCGCAACGGCACCATCTACGCCCGCACGTCCGACGCCTACGCCCACGTCGGATACGCCCGCGAGACCGCGCTCGAGCGGGCGGCGGAGTTCCACGACCATCCAGAGGACCCCGACAAGGACGATCCGCTGGACACCGCGGTGTGGCGGGCAGCCGCCCCCGAGGACGAGGTCAGCTGGCCCAGTCCATGGGGTGAGGGGCGCCCCGGCTGGCATGCCGAGTGTGCGGCGATGGTGCTGGCGCTGTTCGGCCCGACCGTCGACATCCACTGCGGCGGCGGCGATCTGGCCTATCCGCACCACGCCTGCGAGGCCGCGCTGGCCGAAGCCGCCACCGGTGTCGCGCCGTTCGCCCGCGGTTGGATGCGGGCCGGCATCGTCTCGGTCGACGGCGCGAAAATGGCCAAGTCGACGAGGAACCTCGTTCTGGTCCAGGACCTGCTTCAGGACCACTCCCCCGGCGCGATCCGGTTGCTGTGTCTGAACCGGCCGTGGTCCCAGCCTTGGGAGTTCCGCAGTGAGGACCTCGACGCTGCCGAGGCGCTGCTCGAACGCTTGTACTCGGCTGCCGCGACCACGAGCAGCGCTCCGGGTGCGGCTGCCGTCCCGGCAGCCATGCTCGACGACCTGGACGTGCCGCGCGCGCTCGCGATCGCACTCGAGGACGGCGGTCAGGCCGCCCGGACCTTCATCGAGTTGCTTGCCTTGAGCTGAGCCACAATCCTTGGCGCCGCGCTAACCCGAGCCGTGCATGGGTAGGCCGTTGACATGGCAACCAAGAATCCAGTCCCCGACATCCGCCTCAACAACGGCAAGACCATCCCCCAATTCGGCTTCGGGGTATTCCAGATCAAGCAGGACGACACTGCCGAGGCCGTTACCCGCGCCCTCGACGCGGGCTACCGCCACATCGACACTGCCCAGATGTACGGCAACGAGCAACAGGTCGGCGACGCAGTCGCGAAATATGACATCGACCGCGACGACGTCTTCATCACCAGCAAGCTCAACAACGGCTTTCATCGCCCGGACGACGCAAAGCGTGCGTTCGACGAGACGTTGACGAAGCTCGGCACCGACCACGTCGACCTGTTCCTCATCCACTGGCCGCTGCCCACCCGCTACGACGGAGATTTCGTCTCCACCTGGGAGACACTCGAGCAGTTTTACCGCGACGGACGGGCGCGCTCGATCGGCGTGTCGAACTTCCAGCCGTCTCACCTCGGCCGGCTAGCCGCTGACTGCGAGGTCGTGCCGGCCGTCAATCAGATCGAGGTCCACCCGTACTTCACCCAGGACGAGGTGCGTCGCTACTGCGCCGACCATCAGATCGCGATTGAGGCATGGTCGCCCATCGCCCAAGGCAAGGTGCTGGACGACCCGATCATTGCCTCCGTCGCCCAGAAGTACGGCAAGAGCGCGGCGCAGGTCGTACTGCGCTGGCACATCGAGCGCGGCGACATCGTCTTCCCGAAGTCAACCACGCCCGAGCGCATCGTCGAGAACATCGACATCTTCGATTTCGAGTTGGACAGCGAGGACGTCGCCACCATCGGCTCGGTGAACAAGAACGAACGGACCGGCCCCGACCCGGACGTCTTCGACTACATCCCGGAGTAGTCGGTGCAACGCGATCACCCGGTTCGCGCCCCCGTCGCCCCAAAATAGGCAAAGATCGGCACATGAGCGACGAAGGACGAGAACAGCGCCGCCGCCGCGCATCGCGCGACGGTGGCGCCGATCGCGGGCTACGCGATCTCGCGGGCACCGGCTCGTCCCAGGTAGGGGTCAGCGGAGCTCTCCGGGCTCGGGACGTGAACCGCCCTAGTGCCGACGATCTCGCCGAGGCCGAACGCCACCTCGTTCTCGTGCGTCGCAATTGGCAGCCCGAGAACTCCGGGAAACCCGCCACCCCCGCGCAGCGTGCTCACCGCTGACGACACGCAGGCTGCGCATCGTCCTCTGCTCACGCGTCTCGGATCTGCCTGGCGACCGTCTCCAGTGCCACGAGCGCGTCGGCGATCACCGGGTGGCCACGGCTGCCCTGCCGAACCCCGGTGAGGATGTGCCGCGCCGGTTTCGGGTTACCCCGGAGGGGCACGCGGACGATCGGATAGCCGGCCGGCAGCCGGGCGAGCCTGGGCACGAGGGCGACGCCAAAACCCTCGGCGACGAGGGCAGCGCCGGTGTCCCACTCCGCCGCTTCATGCGCGGCGGTCGGGGTGAAGCCAGCCGCCGCGCACGCGGCAAGGACGAGTTGGTGGTGTGGCCGACCGGGTCGATCCAGCAGCCACGGCTCGTCCGCGGCCTCGCTGAGCAGGGCCGACGAACGACCGGCCAGGCGATGGTTCTCCGGGACCAGCAGGTCGAGCGGGTCGTCGAGCAACGGTTGCTGATCGAAACGCGGGTCGGTACTCGGCGGCAACGACGCAGTGGCCACGACGACAGCGAGATCGGCCTGGTCGGCGAGCAGCAGGTCGAAGCAGTCCTCCGGGTCGGCCTCGATGATTCGGACCGTGACCCGCGGGTGGGTCTCGACGACACGGCTGGCCACAAAGGGCAGCAGGGCCGCCGCTGCGGTGGAGAATCCGCACATCCGCAGCGAGCCGGTCGCCTCGCCGGCGCTGCGGTCGACCTCGGCCCGGATCAACTCCCATTGCTCGTACAGGCCGTCGACGTGGCGGAGCAGCGTTCGCGCCGCCGGGGTCAGCCGCACCCGGCGGCCGTCATGCACCAAAAGGGTGACCTGTAGGTCTCGGGCCAACGTGCGTAGCTGGTGCGAAACCGCCGACGGGGTGTAGTTCAGCGCCTGGGCCACGGCCGTCACCGTGCCGTGTTCGGCCAGCAGTCTCAGCACCCGAAGTCGCTCATCGATCATGTAACAATATTGCACGATCATCAGCATTTTCGTTTGCTGGCGTTGGAGCTGAGGATGGGTCCACACTCAGCAGGTGCGCACGTTCGATCCGCTCCTGGAGCCGTTCGACCTGCGCCACCTGCATCTACGGAACCGGATCGTGAGCACGTCCCACGAACCCGCGTACTCCGAAGACGGAATGCCCAAGGACCGGTACCGGGCCTACCACCTGGAGAAGGCGCGCGGCGGGGTCGCGCTCACCATGCTCGGCGGCTCGGCCGTGGTGTCCCGCGACAGCCCACCGGCCTTCGGCAACCTGCTGCTCTACCGCGACGACATCGTGCCGTGGTTGCAGCGACTGTCCGCCGACGTGCACGAAGCCGGCGCCGCAGTGATGTGCCAGGTCACCCACCTCGGGCGACGCACCAGCAACTACACCGGCGACTGGTTGCCGCTCGTCTACCCCTCCGCGCTGCGCGAACCGGCGCACCGTGCCTTTCCGAAGGCCGCGGAGCCGTGGGATCTGGACCGCATCGTCGACGACTTCGTGAGCGCCGCGCTGCGGTGTCGGGACGGCGGCCTGGACGGCATCGAGATGCAGTCCTACGGCCACTTCATGGACGCCTTCCTGTCGCCGGCGACCAACCAGCGCACCGATGACCTCGGCGGTAGTTTCGAGCAGCGACTGGCCTTCCCCCGCCGGGTCATCCAGGCCGTGCGCGCCGCGGTCGGACCGGAGTTCATCGTCGGCATCCGGATGTCGATGGACGAGGACCGCCTCGATGGTCTCGGGCACGACGAGGCCGTGCGGGCGCTGCGGCACTACATCGGCGACGGCATCGATTTCCTCAGCCTGATCAAGGGCACGATCGACAGCGACGCGACGCTGGCCAAGGTGATCCCGTCGATGGGGACGCCGTCCGCGCCGTTCCTCGACTTCGCCGGTGAGATCCGCGCAGAGATCGACATCCCGGTCATGCACGCCGCCCGGATCGCCGACGTGGCGACCGCGCGGCACGCCGTCCGTGACGGGTTGCTCGACCTGGTCGGGATGACCAGGCCACAACTGGCTGACCCGTACCTCGTGCGCAAACTGGTGGCCGGCGACGAGGACCGCATCCGTCCGTGCGTCGGTGCGAACTACTGCCTGGACTCGATCTATGACGCCGGCGACGCCAAGTGCATCCACAATCCGGCCACCGGCCGGGAGCAGACGATGCCGCAGGTCATCGCGCTCTCGCTGGCGCCTAGGCGCAGGGCCGTCGTCATCGGCGCCGGCCCGGCCAGCCTGGAGGCCGCCCGGGTGCTCGGTGAACGCGGGCACCGGGTCACCGTTCTGGAGGCTGCCCACGTCGCGGGTGGGCAGATCCTGCTCGCCGCGTCCTCCGCCCGCCGCCGCGACCTCGCCGGCATCGTCGACTGGCGGGTGTCCGAAGCGAAGTACGCGGGCGTGGACTTCCGCTACGGCGTCTACGCCGAGGCCGCGGACGTCGCCGCACTCGATCCGGACCTCGTCATCGTCGCCACCGGCGGCACGCCGAACCGGACGTTCCTAGGCACCGGCCAGGATCTCGTCCTGGACACCTGGGACGTCATGTCCGGCTCCGCCCGTCCGCGGGGGGACGTCCTTGTGTACGACGACAACGGCGCCGAGCCCGCAATGGATGCCGCCGAACTGCTCGCCCGCGCCGGTGCCCGGGTCGAGATCGTCACGCCCGAACGCATGCTCGCGATCGGGGTCGGCGCCATGAACTCACCGGCGTACCTCCGGGCGTTCGCCGAGACCGACGTCGCGGTGACGCTGGCGCGCCGGCTGACCGCGGTCCGGCGAGACGGTGGACGTCTGATCGCGCACCTGGCCAGCGACTACGCCGACGTCGGGGTCGAGCGAACCGTCGACGCGGTCGTCGTCGAGCACGGGACGCTGCCGAACGACCAGCTGTACTTCGACCTGCTCGCCGACTCGACCAACCTCGGCGAGGTCGACCAGCAGGCCTTGCTCGGCGGTGAACCGCAGCAGGTCGCGACAAACCCCCATGGCCGCTACCAACTGTTCCGGATCGGCGACGCAGTCAGCAGCCGCAACATTCACGCCGCCATCTACGACGCGCTACGCCTGTGCGTCACCTTCTGATGAACACCCTGAATACGGAGGAAGCCTGAGATGACCGCCGTTGCCGACGCCGCGATCGGAGCCCGCGACGACCGGGCGATCGCCGCGCTGCTCGCCGACCGGATCCCAGGTCGGCCACTGGCGAGCCCGTTCTACACCAGCCGCGAGATCTTCGAACTCGACGTGTCCGCGATCTTCGGCCACAGCTGGATCTTCGTGGCGAACGAGGCTGAGATTCCCGAACCCGGCGACTACGTCACGGTCGAGGTCGGCGCCTGGTCAGTGATCATCGTCCGCGACGACGACGAGCAGGTGCGGGCGTGGCACAACGTCTGTCGGCACCGCGGCGCGCGCATCCTCAACGACGCCACCGGCTCGGTCGGCAACATCGTCTGCGGCTACCACAAGTGGACCTACGGCGTGGACGGCAAGCTCGTGCACGCCGGGCAGCAGCCCGCCGACTTCGACCGCAGCTGCTTCGGGCTCAAGCCGGTGCACCTGCGCAGCGTTGCCGGGCTGATCCACATCAGCCTCGCCGACGATCCCCCCACCGACTTCGAGGACGTCGCGACCCGGCTCGAGCCCTACCTTGTGCCGCACC
This sequence comes from Jatrophihabitans sp., assembly GCA_039937915.1. Lineage (GTDB taxonomy): Bacteria > Actinomycetota > Actinomycetes > Mycobacteriales > Jatrophihabitantaceae > Jatrophihabitans. The sequence continues at coordinate 9,696 of JBDTFN010000297.1, forward strand.
AACTACGTCAGGCGAAGGTGGCCGCTCGCGAGGACATCATCGAGGACGGCAACTGGAAGTTGGTGATGGAGAACAACCGCGAGTGCTACCACTGCGACGGCCACCCCGAGCTGTCCTGCTCACTGTTCCCCACCTACGGCTACACCGAGGACGAGGTGCCGCAGCTGCTGCGCCCGGCCTTCGAGCGCTACTTGCACGCCGACGCCGACCTGCAGCAGATCTGCACCGAGCTGAGACTGCCGTTCGCCCGGATCGAGGAACTGGACACCCGGGCCTCGGGCTTCCGCATCCAGCGCGAACCACTGGACGGCGCCGGCGAGTCCTTCAGTACCGACGGTCGTGTCGTCTGCCGAAAGCCGCTCACCGATATGCCCTCACCCCGCCTCGGACGGCTGTCGATGCACCATCAGCCCAACGCCTGGATCCACGTCCTGAGTGATCACGCCGTCACGTTCTGCGCGATCCCGCTCGCCGCGGACAAGACCCTTGTGCGCACCACCTGGCTGGTGCACGCCGACGCGGTCGAGGGCGAGGACTACGACCTCGACGAACTGACTGACGTCTGGCGAAAGACCAACCTGCAGGACGGGACGTTCGTCAACCGTGCCCAGCTCGGGGTCAGCAGCCCCGCGTACGAGCCGGGACCGTACGTGCGCAGCGAATACCAGGTCGAGGCGTTCTGCAACTGGTACATCACCCGACTGCGGGAGCGGATCGAATCATGACCGAGTTGCTGCTCCGGCCAGACGTCCGGTTCGAGTCCGAGATCGACGAGGAACTGCTCTGCCGGGCTGCGGTCTTCATCACGCACGACGTCACCAGCTTCGTCCTCGAATCACCGCACGGCCAACGGTTCGCGTTCCAGGCCGGCCAGTACGTGACGGTGACGGTCACGGTGGACGGGCAGCGCCTCGATCGCTGTTACACGATCTCCTCCCCGTCGACCCGGACCGATCAGCTGGAAATCACCGTCAAGCGGGTGCCGGGCGGCCCGGTGTCCAACTGGCTGCACGACCGTCTGCTGCCCGGTGACCGGGTGCAGGTAGCCGGTCCGCTCGGCCGCTTCACCATGTCCGAGTACCCGGCCCGCAAGTACCTGTTCCTGTCCGCAGGCAGCGGGATCACGCCGATGATGTCAATGACGCGCACACTGCACCAGCGGGGCGAGGCCGACGCCGACATCGCCTTCGTCCACTGCGCACGATCCCCACGGGACATCGTGTTCCGCGCCGAACTGGATCACCTCGCGACCGCGTCGACCGGGGTGCTGGTCGCGGCGGTCTGCGAGGCCGATTCCCCGGACGAGCCGTGGGCCGGGCTGCGTGGTCGGTTGACCCTGGACGCACTGCTCGCAGTCACGCCCGATCTGTACGACCGCGAGGTCTTCACCTGCGGACCTGCGCCCTACATGGCTGCTGTGCGGGAGATCCTCACCGTGGCCGGGGTGGACCCGGTGCGCTGCCACGAGGAGAGCTTCGCGTTCGACCACGTGACCGAAGAACCGCCCGTCCTGTCCGCGAGCACCGCACAGACGTTCAGTGTCGAGTTCCGCCGTAGCGGCCGAACGATCGAGTGCGACGCCGCGACGAGCCTTCTACAGGCCGGTCTGCGTGCCGGCGTAATCCTCCCCTCATCCTGCGGAGAGGGGGTCTGTGGGACCTGCAAGACCACGAAGCTCGCCGGGCAGGTCGACATGCAGCACGGGGGCGGGATCCGGCCCCGCGAGATCGCCCAGGACAAGATCCTGCTCTGCTGCTCGACACCGCTGGCCGACCTCGTCCTCGACGCCTGAGGCGTCAACGGATGGCACGCACCGCGGACGTGGTCGTGGTCGGGGCGGGGATCATCGGCTTCTCGATCGCCTACGAGCTCGCGAAAACAGGTCGGCAGACCCTCGTCCTGGACAAGGCCGGCGGCGCTGGACACGGATCCACGAGCGCGTCGAGCGCCATCATCCGCTTCACCTACTCCACGCTCGACGCCGTCCGGTTGGCGTGGGAGTCGAAGTTCTGCTGGGAGTCCTGGGCCGAGCACCTCGGGCTCAGCGACACCGACGGGCTGGCTTCGTTCCGGCGCACCGGCATGATCCATCTCGACGTCCCGGTGATGCCACGGGCCCGATCGCTCGCCCTGCTCGCGGCGGCGGCCGTGCCGTACGAAGAGTTCGACGCCGACGAACTCGTCACGCGGTTCCCGCACCTCGACAACGGGGCCCATTGGCCGAACAAGCCGGTCGCCGCCGACGCGTTCTGGACCGACGCCACTTCTACCCTCGGTGGCTTCGTCACTCCCGACGCCGGATTCATCGACGATCCGACCCTGGCCGCGCAGAACCTTGCCGATGCCGCCGTCAGGCACGGGGCGAAGTTCCGCTTTCACACCTCGGTAACGGGGCTCGAGCAAGCCCGATCGGATGGCTGGCACCTCACCCTGGCCGACGGGACACGCGTGGACTGCGCCGCCGTCGTGAACGCGGCAGGGCCGTGGTCAGGCGCGCTCAACCGGCTGGCCGGCGTCGGCGCAGAGTTCACGATCGGCGTGCGTCCATTGCGCCAGGAGGTCCACGAAGTGCCGGCCCCGGCCGGCTACAGCAGCGATCACCTGGGCCCGGCGATCGCTGATCTCGACCTCGGCACCTACCTTCGTCCCAGCGTCCACGGCACCCTGTTCATCGGCGGCACCGAACCGGAGTGCGACCCCCTGGAATGGATAGCCGATCCGGACGACGCCGACCCGCGGGTGAGCGCCGAGGCACACGACGCCCAGGTGACCCGCGCTGCACGCCGGCTGCCCGGACTGCGGGTGCCGAACCGCCGATCGGGCATTGCCGGCGTGTACGACGCCGCCGACGATTGGATGCCGATCTATGACCGCACCGACGCCGCAGGCTTCTACGTCGCGATGGGCACAAGTGGAAACCAGTTCAAGAACGCGCCCGTGGTGGGACGGCTGGTGGCCGCGCTCATCGAGGCCGTGGAGTCCGGCCACGACCACGACATCGACCCCGTCCGCCACGTCGGCGAACACACCGGCGCAGCGATCAACCTCGGAACCTTCTCCCGTCGTCGTCCCCACAACCCGGATAGCTCCGGAACGGTGATGGGCTGACCCTGCCGCGCAATTGGCGCGATGAGTCGAAGGACACCGCGGGCCGCGCCGCAGACCTGCGACCATAGAAGTTGTGATCGTCGCTCTGGACCGGCCCGCCCTGACGGGCGTGCTGACGCAGTGGACGCTCCAGCCGCTCGCGATCCTTGTCGCGGTGCTGCTCGCTGGCGCCTACGTCGTAGGCGTGCGCAGGCTGGACGTGCCCTGGTCGCGCGGACGATCGGCCGTCTTCGCCCTCGGACTCGCGCTGCTGGTCTGGACGTCGTGCGGGTTCCCGGGCGTCTACGCGCGCTCATTGTTCTGGGTGTGGACGTCCCAGACCCTGATCCTCTGGCTGCTGGTGCCGATCACCTTGTTGTTCGGGCACCCGATCCAACTCGCCCTCGCCGTTCAGGGGCCGGACGGCCGGCTGGCCCGCATCGTCGCCTCCAAGCCGGTCCAGATCGTGTCCAACCCGCTCGTCGGACCCGCACTTGTGCCGATCCTGTCCTTCGTCGTGTTCTTCGGCCCGGTGCCCGCCTGGTCGATCAGGACGCCGGCCGTCGGGTGGGCGCTGCAGCTCGCCCTCGTCCTGATCGGGGCGATGATGGTGCTCGCACTCGTCGGGCTGGAGGACGACGTCAGCTCCCTGGCCGTCGCTCTCGGGCTGGCCATCGGGTCCATAGAGCTCGTCCTCGACGCGGTCCCCGGACTCGTCATGCGGTTGCACGAAACCCTCGTCACGTCCTACTTCACCGAGCGGGCGAACTTCTCCTGGACGCCCACGGCGCTGCACGACCAACGGATCGCCGGCGCGACGCTGTGGTGCATCGCCGAGCTCATCGACCTGCCGTTCCTGTACCTGGTCTTCCGCCGGTGGCTGCGGGTGGACGCGCGAGATGCCGCGACGGTCGACGCCGTGCTCGAGGCCGAGCGGCACGCGCGGGTCGCGCTGAGCCCCGGCGACGAACACACGCTGGTACCACCGGACCGGGACGCGCCGTGGTGGCTCAGCGACCCGAGCATGCAGCAACGCCTACGTCGCCGTGAGTGAGTTGCCGACCTGCACCTCCCAACACACCTGTGATTTTGCCAAGACGGCGACGATGTCACCTTTACCTTGACGCTACGTCAAGGTTCATAGTGATCTGGTGAGCTCGAATTCCTCCGCCGGCCTCTCGGTCAAGACGGTCGCAGAAGTCGCTGGACTCACCCCCAGAGCAGTACGGCATTACCACTCGATCGGGCTTCTGCCCGAACCGCCGCGCGACGCCTCCGGGTACCGCCGCTACGGCGGCAAGGAGGTCATCGAACTGGTACGCATCGCCCGCCTGCGGGCCCTGGGCATGCCGCTGCCGAAGATCGCGCAGCGGGTCGGCGCCACCGACTCCGAGGACGTCTCGCTGGCTGACGAGCTGGACGCCCTCGCCGGCGAGCTCGATGCGGAGATCACGGCATTGATGGCTACCCGGGACCGTCTGCGCGAGCTAGCCCGGTCCGAGACCTTCGACCGGCCGATCAAGACCCTGACGCAGGCGCTGCAGGACCAAGGAGTGCTGGGCCCAGGCGATCATCTGCGGACGAGTGAGAAGTGGGCCGCGACGGTACTGGACGCCGTGCATCCCCAAGGCATGTCGGGGATGCTCGCCGAAGCCAGCAAGCTGTTCGGCGATTCCACGGTGGTTCAGGCCCTGATACCGCTGCGCCGCCGGATGGGCAGGCTCAATGCACGCAGCTCCGATGTCGAGGTCGCCGAGCTGGCCGCCGACGTCGCTGCGGTGTTGACCTCCGGCGACGTCGATGGTCAGGTCGACGTCGGCATGGTCGACCTGTTGCTGACCGACCGGCTCAATGCGGTCCAGCAGCGTTTCGTACACGAACTTCGAGCCCACCTGCAGGAGGCGAGATGACGCTCCCCGAGGCTCCGGCCCCAGGACTGCAGCGCGCCGGCGCACGTCTACCCATCGACGAGTACAGCCGCCGGCTGTGGCAACGGCGCTGGTTCGTCGTCGCGTATTCCTCGGCGTCGAACTCGGTCGGTTACGAGGGCAACTTCCTCGGCCAGGCCTGGCAGCTGCTGACCCCGCTGTTCAACATCCTGGTCTACTACTTGATCTTCGGTCTGCTGCTGCACACCAACCAGGGTGTCCAGAACTACATCGCGTACTTGTCGATCGGTGTCTTCGTGTTCGGTTTCTCCACGAGCGCATTGATCACTGGGGCACGATCGATCACCGGCAACCTCGGCCTGGTCCGCACCCTGCAGTTCCCGCGTGCGGTGCTGCCGATATCAACCACGCTCGTGGCGTTGGTACGTCTGGTCTACTCGCTCGCGGTGCTTTTCCCGATCGTGGTGATCAGCGGAGAGCCGGTGACGTGGCACTGGTTGGAACTCGTGCCTGCGCTCGCGCTGCAGTCACTGTTCTGCCTCGGACTGGCGTTCATCGTCGCCCGTCTCGGCGCACGGATCCCGGACATGACCGAGATACTCCCGTTCTTCGCCCGACTGTGGATGTACACCTCCGGCGTGATGTACAGCGTTGCTGTCTTCACCCACGGCCGGCCTGGCTGGATCACCAACATTCTGACGCTCAATCCCGGGTACGTGTACCTGCAACTCGCCCGGAACGCTCTGCTCACGGGTAACCCGATCACGATCAACACCTGGCTGATCGCCATCGGCTGGGCGTTCGGCCTGCTCGCCGTGAGCTACCTCTACTTCTGGCGCGGCGAGGAGGAGTACGGCAATGTCTGACCAGCCCGGCCAGTCGCCGGACCCGGGCGAGCTCCCTACGGTGGAGCCCGAGACCCGGGAGCAGACCGTCGTCGTCGACGACGTCCACCTCACCTACCGCATCATCGGCGGCTCCCGGAGAGGCGGGGCACCTGCGGCATTCCGACGGATTGTGTTGCGTGAAGCAGCGCCCGGCCAGCGCTCCGTGCTGGCCGTCCGCGGCGTCAGCTTTTCCGCCTACCGCGGAGAAGCGATCGGTCTGATCGGGCCCAACGGATCCGGCAAGTCCACTCTGCTCCGGGCGGTGGCCGGACTCATGGCCCCATCCCAGGGCGTGGTGTGGACCCGCGGCCAGGCGTCCCTGCTCGGGGTGTCCGCCGCGATGATGGGTGCGATGTCCGGCGAGCAGAACATCACGCTTGGCTGTCTGGCCATCGGGATGACCCCCGCCGAGATCGCCGAGCAGTACGACTCGATCTGTGATTTCGCCGGAATCGGCGACTTCGTGCACATGCCGATGAACACTTACTCCTCCGGCATGGGGGCTCGCCTGCGGTTTGCCATCGCGGCCGCCCGAACCCCCGATATCCTGCTGATCGACGAGGCCCTCGCCACCGGCGATGCGCAATTTCGTCGCCGGAGCGAGAAACGCATTCTCGAGTTGCGTGAGCAGGCCGGCACCGTCTTCCTCGTCAGCCACGGGCTGGCCATCATCCGAGAATCGTGTACGCGCGCCATCTGGCTCGAAGCCGGAAAGATCGTTCTCGACGGCGATGCCAACGCTGTCGTCGACGCCTACGAAGATCGACACGACCGAGGCAGTCGCACTGCGGCTCCCGCCAAAACACAAGCCCGGAGCTGACGCGCGTGATTTCCCCGAATCGAGCCCGCTCCAAGCCGTCAGCGGCCGGCGCCGTCACCAAGCTGGCGAGCGCGGGAGCCGCGCTGAAGCACGAGAACGGACGAAGCGCCCTTAAACGATGGAGTATTCGGCTGCTCGTCGTAGCGGTCGTCCTGGTCGCCCTGTGGGAGCTGTTCCTCGTCGTCGTACGAATCGCCACCACCCAGATGTGGTTCGACTCGGTGCAGGACGGCGCCGTGTACCAGACGATGGTCGAAACGCAGATCCTGCTGTTCTGCGTCTTCGGAGCTTTTGCCTCATTGGTCAGCGGCCTGACCATCCGGGCCGTGCGGCGCACCCGATCACCGCTCGAGTTCTCCCAGGACGACGACACGTTCCGCTGGATCTTCCGCAAGTACGAGCCGCGAATCTCCCGGCTCATCGTGCTGCTTGTCGTGGTCGTTCCTGGCGTCCTGGTCGGACGGAGCGCGGCCAGCGGCTGGCAGACCTATCTGATGTGGCGGCACGCCACGCCGTGGCACGTGACAGACCCCCTGTTCCACCTGGATCTCTCCTTCTTCGTCGAGATCTATCCCCTGCACCTGATGGCCGTCAGCCTGCTGTCACAGGCAATCGCCTACGGCCTGTGGATCGCGGCGGTCGGCGGCTACTGGTACGGCGCATGGCGGCTGCGGAGAGGTCGGAAGAAGGTCACCCGCGACTTCATCCGCTTGATGTCATTGCTGTTGGCCGGCTACGTCGCGCTCAAGGCCGTCAACTACTGGCTGGCCCGCTACGCCCTCACCACCTCGTCCGCGCACGGACCGGTGACCGGGCCGTCCTACACCGACGTCCACGCGGGGGTGCCGAGCAAGTACGTCCTGATGACGATCGCCATCGTGTGCGCTGCGGCGCTGCTCGCCAACGCCGTCATCCCCGACCGGATCCGTTTGTTCGGCCGTATCCGTGCGTTCGGCCGGGTGCGCGTGATTGCCGGCGCCCTCGTCGTGCTGGTGGCCTCCTCGACCTTGTTCGGTTCGGAATGGCCGGCGCTGGTGAACCACTACCAGGAGGCGCCCAGCGCGGCGAAGGTCGACCTGCCCGAGGTCGCTCACAACCAGAAGGCAACGCGGGCCGCATTCGGTCTCAAGGGGGTCAGCACGACGACCCAGCGTGCCCAGACGCCGCTCAGCAGCTCCGCGTTGATCGGGCTGGCCAATACGACTGCGCAGGCCTCGGTCCTGGACCCCAACCAGCTGTCACCGACCTTCAACGTCGAACAACAGCTCCAGGCCTATTACGGCTTCGAGTCGACGCTCGATGTCGGCAACTACCAACTCAACGGACATCCGCAGGACGTGGCGCTGGCCGTTCGCGAGTTGCGCGCAGCCGGAATACCGCGCTCGAGCTGGGTCAACACGCACCTGGTGTACACCCACGGGTACGGCATCGTCGCCGCGCCGACCACCGAGGTGAACCCGGCGACGCAGAGCCCGGTGTACCTCGACGGCGGCAACCCACCGGGCCAGCAGATCCCGGTCAGCCGTCCCCAGACCTACTTCTCCCCCGCCTTCGGGGCATCGTCGTACGCGATCGTCGGCCAGCCGGTCGGCAGCCGGCAGAAGTTGGAGTTCGATCACCCAGGTGGCAACGGCTCGTCGAAGTCGGCCTACACGACCTATCAGGGCAATGGCGGGATCCCGATCGGTTCAACGCTTCGTCGACTGCTGTTCGCGATCCAGGACAGCGACCCGAACATCCTGTTCAGCTCCGAGCTCAACAGCGCTTCCCAGCTGCTCACGCTGCGCGACCCCCGCGCCCGGATCGCCAAGGTCGCTCCCTGGCTGACCCTCGATGGCGATGTCTACCCCGCCGTCGTGTCCGGGCACATCGAGTGGATCGTCGATGGCTACACCACGTCGGCGCACTACCCCGATTCTCAGTTGGTGAACCTCCACGGCGCCACCCGGACGACGCTGACCGCCACCGGAGCCCCGATCGCCCAGCCGAACGGCCTCATCAACTACATGCAGAACTCGGTCAAGGCCGTCGTCGACGCATACACGGGAAAAGTGAGCCTGTACTCCTGGAATCAGCAGCAGCAGCCCGACCCGTTGCTCACCACCTGGAGCAAGGTCTTTCCCGGCCTCATCCAGCCGCAATCGAGCATTCCGTCGGCCTTGTTGCCCCAGCTGCGCTATCCAACCGACCTGTTCAACGTGCAGCGCTTCCTGCTGGCGAAGTACCACGTCACGCAACCAGTGGGCTTCTACAGCGGAAACGATTTCTGGACGGTCCCCAAGGATCCGACGGTTGCGGCCACCCACACGTTCAACGCGGCGTCCGGCACCACCGTGGCGACCCCACCGCAGGCATCGCTGTACCAATCGATGTCCGCGGACGGCTTCACCCCCCAGCGGTACTCCCTGTCCAGCCCGATGGTGACGCTGAACGGACAGCAACTAGCCGCCTTCGTCTCCGTCAACTCCGAGCCCGGTCCCGATTACGGAAAGTTCACCGTGTTGGAGTTCGCCGCGTCATCCGGAGGCGAATCGCCTGCCCAGGTGCAGAACGACATCGAGTCCGACACCGCCATCACTGAAGCCTTGACGCTGCAACGTGGTGGTAACTCGAAGGTGGTGCTCGGCAGCCTGGAGGCGATCCCGGTAGGTGGACGCATTCTCTACGTCGAACCGGTGTACACCCAGTCGAGCGGGAGCGCGTCCTTCCCCGTGCTTCGTCACGTCATCGCGTTGTACGGCAACGGCAACCCGTCCTTCGACGACACGCTGAAGGCAGCGATCTCGAAAGCCATTCAGACGACGTCCGCCCCGAGGTAGCGACAATCGATCTAGCGGGCGAGCACGTCAGCCGCCGACGGGCGGTCCTAGATCAGCTGATCCCGACATAACGCGCCATCATCTTCACCTGGTGCTCGAAGTAGGTGTCCAGATCGGACAACCCATTTGTGTAGCGACCGAACAACTCGAAGCTGATCGTTCCCACGATGCCGGTCCACGCCAGCACGGCCCGCGCGAGCACCGTCGGTGGGATGCCTGCGAAGTCCGGCACCGCGGCGATCGACTGCATGTCCGTGCGCACCGGTTTGGGCAGGCGGTCAGCCGGGATGACAAGGGCATCGACGGCGACCGCATCACGCAGAACGTCCATGACGACGACGAGGATGCGCTGCGCCGCAGGGATCGTCTCCTCCGGAGCTGCGTAGCCCGGGATCGGAGTTCCGTACAGAAGCGCGTACCTTCACCGACGTCCGCGATGTCGCGACGCTCCTCGTCACGGCGGTCGGAGACGAACAGGCATGG
>JBDTFN010000298.1:0-9193 GCA_039937915.1 Jatrophihabitans sp.
ACGAGCCCGTTCTGCCCGGTCGTGGCGTCCAGGACGAGCAAGGTCTCATCGACCGGCGACTGCTTCTCGATCACCCGCTTGACCTTGCCGAGCTCGTCCATCAGACCGACCTTCGTGTGCAACCGTCCGGCCGTGTCGATGAGCACCGTGTCGACCTTGGCCAGCGCGCCCTTCTTGACGGTGTCGAACGCAACACTGGCCGGGTCGCCGCCTTCCGGGCCGCGCACGGTCTGCGCGCCGACTCGCGAGCCCCAGGTCTCGAGCTGGTCAGCAGCCGCGGCCCGGAACGTGTCCGCCGCGCCGAGCAGAACGGTGCGGCCGTCGGCCACGAGAACCCGGGCGAGCTTTCCGCAGGTCGTCGTCTTGCCCGTCCCGTTCACGCCCACGACCATGACCACCGCCGGACGGTCCTCGGTGGGCGTCGCGTGCAGGGTGCGGTCCAGGTCGGGTTGCAGCGCAGCGAGAAGTTCCTCGGCCAGCAGCGCGCGGAGCTCGCCCTGCGAGCGCGTATTGAGCACCTTCGTCCGGGTCCGCAGCCGGTCGACGATCTCGGTCGTCGCCCCAATCCCGACGTCGGCGGTGAGCAGGGCCTCTTCGACCTCCTCCCACGCCTCCTCGTCGAGGTTCTCCCGGGACAGAACGGACAGCAACCCCCGACCGAGCGCTGTCTGGGAACGGGCCAACCTGCCGCGCAGCCGCTGTAGCCGACCAGCTGTCGGCTCGGGGGTGTCGAGAAGCGGCTGCGAGGTGAGGTCGGACAGAACGTCCGTCGAGCCTGACGTCTCGAGTGTTGCCACGCTCCCCGAGCGGTCATCGCCCGGGATCGGTTCGGCGTGTCTGGGCGGCGGCGTGCTCGTCGGAGGCGCAACATCGTCGATCGTGCCCCGACGCCTGCGCGGGATCACCAGCGCCGCGACCAGCAGGATCGCGACGAGAAGTACTACCAGCGTGATGATGAGAAAGGCCACGGGACCATCCTGTCAGTCGGACCGCTTCGCCCGCTGCGTGGCGAAGTCTTACCCGGATGTGACAACGTTCACCGACACCACGAGACGACGTCCGAACGACGTCAAAAAGGCGGATCGATGACAGCGAAGTACTCCAGCGTCGTGATTGCGCCGGCCCAGATCGTGCTGGGCATTGCCAGCGGCATCGTTCTCGCGGTGATCCTCTACGCCCTGGACAACAATCTGTGGCCCGCCGCGATCCTCGTATTGCTCTTTATTTCCGCGCTCGGCTACTTCCTGTCCACCATCACCGTCGAGATCGACGACAAGCACATCACCATCGGTCAGGGCCGACGCGAGAAGCACCCCCGGGTGGTCTACCTGGCCGAGGTACGGGGCGGCGAGATTCGTTCGTTGACGTGGGCGCAGTGCTTCGGCTTCGGCATCGAGTCCGACGAGCGGACGACCCGGTTCACCGTTCGTCGCGGACCCAACCTGTTCCTGACGCTGTTCGACGGGGAGCAGATCCGCATCTCGGTCGACAACATCGACGCAGCGGTGGACGCACTGGACCTCGAGGTCGAGCCTGCTCCGGCCGCGACCGAACCAACGCCGACCGCACCCGGGGTTAGCGAGGCGTTCGCCCCGCAGCCCGACTTCCCTGAGCCGTTCCGCACCGACCCGGTATTCGTCGCGCCGGCGACCGCCGGGGCGGGCGACGCGCAACCCGCAATCGAGGTCAACGAACCCGCCGCGGCAGAGTCGACGGACGTGCGCCCGAGACCCCGTCCGCGGGCGGAGTCCTGAGGATCAGGTAGTGCTGACCAGCCCGCCGGTCTGCCACTCGCCCCACGAGACGTTCCAATCGCCGTAACCCTGACCCAACTGCATCTTCGGGCCATCGGCGTTGGGGTAGGCGACGACGTCGCCCACGCGCAACTCGCCATAGAGGGTCTTGGCGTCGGGGGTCGTCAGGTTGGTGCAGCCGTTGGAGGAATTGACCCCGTTGGCGATGTTGCGCGTGTTCCACGGCGCGGCGTGCAGGTACTCGCCGTCGTAGGTGAGGCGCTGGGTCCACTTGACCCCACACTCGTTGTAGCCAGGGCCTTTCATGCAGATGCTGGCGCCCTTTTCCATGATGACCTTGATGCCTCGGCGGGTCCGCGTATTCGACGCCCCCAGCGAGGTCGGGTAGCTGCCGATCTCCCTGCCGTCGGAGACGACGGTGACCTTGTGCGTCGAATTGTCCACCGTCGTGATGTTGCTGGCCCCGATGGAGAAGTCGAGCGAGGTCAGCTTGGTCTTCAGGGCGAGCCCCTTACCCAGGGACGTGCCCGACGGTGCGAAGCCGACATGCACCTTCGAGTGAGCCTTCCAGTAGGCCTGCGGGCGCAGGTGAGCCTCGACCGGATAGCCCTTGGTCGCCGAGGAGAACTCGAAGTACCAGTCGGCGGCGATCGCCTTGCCGTCGACCGTCGTCTTGGTCGCCTCTTGGAACGCGCGAGCATCAGTCGGCTTCTTGGTGAAGAAGACGATGACCGGCATCCCGACCCCGTATTCGGCACCGTCGCTGTTCAGGGTCGTCATTCCGACCGGCGTGGCCGGCGTGGCCGTCGGCGACGGCGCGGCCGGGGTGGACCCGGCCTGGGTCTGCACGGTCGTCGACCCGTTGGCTGCGGTCTTTGTGACGGTCGTAGCAGGGGCCGGGTTTCCCGACGAGCAGCCGGCGGCAATCAGGCCGATTGCGGTGACCGACAGGATCAGGGCATGGCGCGGACGCGCGTTCATCAGCTGGGACACGGCTCCCACGGTAGGTGACGCAACCCCCGGCACACCAACCAGCGCACTATATTTCACAGTTCGACAACCTCTTGCCCGAGTCGCGTTCGGACTCAGACGGCGTCCCGGAGACGCTGGCTGATGACCTGGCTCACACCGTCCCCGCGCATGGTGACACCGTAGAGGGCGTCGGCAATCTCCATGGTCCGCTTCTGGTGCGTGATCTGAATGATCTGGCTGCTCTCGCGCAACTGGGAGATCAGGTCGAGCAACCGACCCAGATTCGTGTCGTCGAGGGCGGCCTCGATCTCGTCCATGATGTAGAACGGGCTCGGCCGGGCCCGGAAGATCGCCACCAGCAGCGCCACCGCCACCAGCGACCGTTCGCCACCGGAGAGCAGCGAGAGGCGCTTGACCTTCTTGCCCGGCGGGCGTGCCTCGACGTCGATACCGGTGAGCAGCATGTCCTCCGGATCGGTCAGCACCAACCGCCCCTCCCCACCGGGGAACAACGCGGAGAACACGACGACGAACTCCCTGGCCACGTCGTGAAACGCGCTGGTGAACACTTCGAGAATCCGCTCGTCGACCTCTTTGACCACGGTGAGCAGGTCGCGACGCGTCGCCTTGAGGTCCTCCAACTGGGTGGACAGGAACTGGTGCCGCTCCTCCAGGGCCGCGAACTCCTCGAGGGCGAGCGGATTCACCTTGCCCAGCAACGTGAGGTCGCGCTCGGCGCGAGAGGCGCGCTTCTCCTGGGTCGCGCGCTCGTACGGTCCGGGCTGCGGCGCCACGACCTGGTCGCCACGCTCTCGGGCCTGGTCGTACTCGGCGACCTCGGCGGCGCTCGGCGGGCAGGGCTGGTCGGGTCCGTACTCCGCGGCCAGAGAGTCCGGCTCCACGCCGTACTCCTCCGCTGCGCGCGTCTCCAGTTGCTCGATGCGTAGTCGCTGCTCGGTCCGCACCACCTCGTCACGGTGCACGGCATCAGTCAGGCGACCCAGTTCCTCGGCCAGTTCGCGGGTGCGGGTGCGGGTGCCCGCCTGCTCGCGCTCACGCTCGGATCGCGAGCTCTGGGCGATGTCGCGCTCGGTCGCCGCGGTGGCCACCGAGTCGGCGATACTGACGAGCGCCCGATCGGCGGCCGTACGCACCTCGGCCGCCACGACCGCGCCGCGAGCACGCGCCTCGCGGACTTCCTGCCTACGGCGACGGGCCGTGCGCTCGAGCTGCGCAGCACGCATCAGCTGATCGGCCCGGCCGTGCATGGCCCGGACCCGCTCCTCGCCCGTACGCACGCTCAGCCGCGCCTCCATCTCGGCCTGACGGGCCTCGCCGACCAGACCGGCCAGGGCGTCCCGCTCGGCGGTATCGGGTTCCTCGGGCTCGTCCGAGGCGGATTCGGCGAGCCGCAGCCGCTCCTCGAGCTCGCCGAGTCCGGCCAGATCGCGGTCCAGCGCCTCGTCGATGGCGACCCGGGCGTCCTCCATGCGGGTGGCCTCGGCGCCGGCCGATCGCGCGACCTGCCCGAGCTGGGCCAGGCGTTCGGCGACGGCGGACAACTTGGCGTCCGACTCGTGCAGCGCGGCGAGCGCGGCCTCGACGTCGACCTGACGGGCGGCAGCCTGCGCACGCGCCGCGCTGAGCTCGGCGTGCAGCCGGACGTGTCGCGCCGAGGCCTCGTCGGCCCGTTGCCGCGCCTCGTCGACCGCAGCAGTGATCTCGATGGCTGACGGGGTCGAGGCCGATCCCCCGCTGGACCAACGCGCGCCGAGCACGTCACCGTCGACGGTGACCGCACGGATCTGCGGGTAGTCGGCAACCAGGCTCGCCGCGGCGGCGAGGTCGGGCACGATCGCCACGCCGTCCAGGGCGGCATCGACCGAACCCTGCAGCGACGTCGGCGCCGCCACAACGTCACGGGCCCACCGCCCGCCCGGTGGCAACGTCGGCCGCTCGGATCCGACTCCGGCCACGCGATCACCGACGAGCAGCCCGGCGCGTCCGCCGTCCTCGGTCTTGAGCATTTGCAGCGCGTGCACCGCGTCGTCCGGGGACGCCACCGCGACCGCGTCGGCCATCGGGCCCAGTGCCGCGGCGACGGCGGCCTCGTGCCCGGCCTCGACGGTGAGCAGTGCGGCGACCGAGCCCAGCACCCCGGAGAGCTGATCGCCCGCAGCGAGCAGGGCTGCGGTGCCGTCCTTGCGGGTGAGACCCACCACGAGGGCATCCGCGCGTGCGGTCCAGGTCGAACGCTCCCGCTCGGCCTCGCGCTCGGCCTCGACCAGTTCGCGAACCTTGGCCTCCACCGCTTCGTAGGCCGCGACGGCGTTCTCGTGGCGGGTGTCGAGCCCCAGTTCGCCGGCGTCCAGCAGCCCGACCTCGGCCTGCACCCGAGCGAGCTCGGTCTCGGCCTGCTCCGCCCGTTCCCGGGCATCGGCGGCTGACGCGGACAGCCGCGCACTCTCGTCCCGCCCGGCCGCGGCCCGCGTGCGCAGCGAGTTGACCTGGCCGGTCAGCCTCGCCAGCCCCTCGCGACGATCGGCCACCGCACGTACCGCGGCGACCAGGGCACGGTCGGCCTCGATGAGACGCCGTTCGAGTTCTTGGCGCTGCCCAACCGCCTCGGACAGCTCGGTGTGCGACGAATCGAGCGCGCTCTGCAGGCCGCTCTCCTGCTCGCGTACCTGGGCGGCCTCGGCCTCCATGGCCTCCGGGTCGCGTCCGCGCGTCACGTCCTCGGGTTCCTCGGCAAGGTGTCGTGCCCGCTCACCGGCCAGCGATGCGGTGCTGCGCAAGCGCTCCTGAAGGGTCGTCAGCCGGTGCCAGGTGTCCTGGGCGCGGGCAACCAGCGGAGCATCGGCAGCCAACTGCGCATCGAGTTCGGCTTCCCGGACCCGCGCGGCGGTCAACGCGTCCTCGACTTCTTGTCTCCGCGCGCGGATGGCCTCCTCGTCGGCGACCTCGCGCTGGACCTCCGCGCGCAGCGTCAGCAGGTCGTCGGCGAGCAGCCGCAGTCGGCTGTCGCGCAACTCGGCCTGGACACCCTGCGCCCGTCGCGCGATCTCCGCCTGACGGCCCAGGGGTTTGAGCTGACGACGCAGTTCGTTGGTGAGATCGGTGATTCGGGTGAGGTTGGCCTGCATCGCGTCCAGCTTGCGCAGCGCTTTTTCCTTGCGCTTGCGGTGCTTCAGGACGCCGGCCGCCTCCTCGATGAACCCCCGACGCTCCTCGGGACGGGCCTGCAGGACGGCGTCGAGCTGGCCCTGCCCGACGATGACGTGCATCTCCCGGCCGATACCGGAATCAGAGAGCAGTTCCTGGATGTCGAGCAGCCGGGCGGTCTCCCCGTTGATCTCGTACTCACTGCTGCCCTCACGGAACATCCGGCGGGTGATCGAGACCTCAGCGAAGTCGATGGGCAGCGCCCCGTCGTGGTTGTCGATGGTGAGCGTGACCTCGGCGCGGCCCAGCGGCGGCCGGCCGGACGTCCCGGCGAAAATGACGTCTTCCATCTTTCCGCCGCGCAGGGCCTTGGCCCCCTGTTCGCCGAGCACCCATGCGATGGCGTCGACCACATTGCTCTTGCCCGATCCGTTCGGACCGACGACGGCGGTGATCCCCGGCTCGAAACGCAGTGTCGTGGCCGAGGCGAAGGACTTGAAGCCCCGCAGCGTCAGCGACTTGAGGTGCACGAGACTCCCGGGTCAGTACAGCGGTGGCGCGAGGCCGACGTTCTGTGGCGCACGCGACAGGTCGGCGACGAACCTATCGTGTCGCAGCGCAGGCCCGCGACGATCCGACCTGGTCAGGCGAGGGCAGGCTCGCTCGCCTCGGCGAGCCGATGCAGCTCGAGGTCGAGAGTCGCGGTGCTGTGCTCGCGCATATCGTCGAGCTCGGCCTCCAGTTCGGCGACGCGGCGGCGCAGTCGCACGATCTCGTAGGCCAACAGGCTTTCCCTCGGTGAACCGACGTGACCCAAGAGCGCGCGTGCCATGAGGCGACCTTTCACTTTCCCGAGATGCCCGGCCCCTGTATGAAAGCCGGACTCGTGCCTGTGCAGTCGACGCAATGGGAGCAGATCGCGCGGGGCTCGGTGATGGGTACCGGTCGAAACCGATCGCCGGGCGGCGTAGGGCATTACTCCCGGGTTGGTCCCTTCATGGTCCCACCAACCCAGCAGAGGGTCAAACCCGCCGTACAACGGCGCGGGGCGGCCGCTGACAGGTGGGGCAGAAGAAGCTGGAGCGGTTCATGAAGGCTGTCCGGCGGACGGGTGTTCCGCACCGCGGGCAAGGTCGGCCCTCCTGGCCGTAGACGGCCAGCGAGCGGTCGAAGTAGCCGCTCTCACCGTTGACGTTGACGTAGAGGGCGTCGAAGGACGTCCCGCCGGCCCTCAACGAATCGGTGAGAACGTCCCGGACGTGGCCCAGCAGCTCGGACACGATGGGCCGGGTGAGGGCGGCGCTGCGCCGTTCGCCGTGCAGCCGGGCCCGCCACAGCGTCTCGTCGGCATAGATGTTGCCGATGCCCGAGACCAGCGTCTGGTCCAGCAGCGACCGCTTCAGGGCCGAGTCGCGGCGTCGCAGTCGGGCGGCGAACACCACTTCGTCGAAGTTCGGGTCGAGGGGGTCGCGGGCGATGTGGGCGATCTGGGCCGGAACGGTCTGCTCCGCACCGATGGCGCTAGCGCCGAGGTCGGTGACCGGCACCAGGCGGTCCAGCAGCATGCCACCGAAGGTGCGTTGGTCGACGAAACGCAACTCCGGTCCGCCGTCGGTGAAGGTGATACGGACGTGCAGGTGCTTCTCCCGCGCGGCCTCGCTGGGCTGGACGAGCAGCTGGCCGCTCATCCCGAGGTGCGCAACGATGCAGTCCGCGGGCGGTGCTGCACCATCGGACAAGGGCAGCCAGAGGTACTTGCCACGGCGGGCGGCCGACGCGATGGTCCGGCCCCGGAGCCGGGCGACAAGGTCTGCGCCCCCGCCCAGATGGCGTCGTACCGAGCGTGGGTTGCCGACCTCGACGTCGGCGACCGTCCGACCGGTAACCCAGCGCTGGAGCCCGTCACGGACCGTCTCGACCTCGGGAAGTTCAGGCACCGTGTCGCTCAGGCGGGTGGGCGGACCGAGATGTCGCGCCACGCAGTCTCCGCGGCGAGTTGCTCGGCCTCCTTCTTGCTCCGACCAGTGGAGGCAGCGAACAGCTCGCCGGCGATGCACGCCTGGGCGGTGAACACCTTCTCGTGGTCGGGCCCGGTCGAGGACATCAGGTATTCGGGCACGCCGAGTCCGAGCTCGGCCGTGAGCTCTTGCAGGCTCGTCTTCCAGTCCAGGCCGGCGCCGGCCGACGCGGCCGCGTCGAGCATGCCGTCGAACAGCTCGTGAATCACGCGGTGGGCGACACCGAGACCCTGATCGACATACACCGCACCGAGTACCGCCTCGAGCGTGTCGGCCAGGATGCTGGCCTTGTCCCGCCCCCCGGTGCTCTCCTCGCCCCGACCGAGCAGCACGTAGGCGCCGAGTCCCCCGCATTCGGGCCCGCCGATACCGCGCGCCACCGACGCCAGTGCCCGCATGTTGACGACTGAGGCGCGCAATTTCGCCAGGCGACCCTCGGCGAGGTCCGGGTGGCCCAGAAAGAGCGCGTCGGTGACCACGATGCCGAGCACCGCGTCACCGAGGAACTCCAAGCGTTCGTTGTGCGGTAATCCGCCGTGCTCGTAGGCGTAGGAGCGGTGGGTAAGGGCGCGGCGCAGTAGCTCGGCGTCGATGTCGACACCGAGGGCATGGGCCAGCCCGTTCTGATCGGCGGGCTGGGGCGGGTTCGCCATCGCCACGTTGACTCCTTCGCCGTGCCGGAGAGGTCCGACACGGCTACCGACGTGCCCGATCAGACGGACAGAACCTGCTTGCCGGCGTACTGACCGCAGTTCTGGCACGCGGTGTGCGGGAGCTTGAGCTCGCCGCACGCACGGTTCGGGCACGTCGTCAGCGTGGTGGCAGTCGTCTTCCACTGCGACCGGCGGGCCCGGGTGTTACTACGCGACATCTTCCGCTTCGGAACGGCCACAGCGGTTACTCCTGTTTCTTATTCGTCGTGCTGTCCTCGACGCCGGCGGAACCGTCAGCGTCTGCGAAGGCGGCCAGGGCCGCCCATCGCGGGTCGATCACTTCGTGCGAATGTCCGGCTGGAAGATCGTCCAGGCGCAACCCGCAATCGGGGCATAGCCCGGCACAGTCCGGCCGGCACAGCGGGGTCCACGGTAGTGCGAGCACCACTGCGTCACGTGCTACCGGTTCGACGTCGATCAGATCGCCGCCGACCCGCATGACCTCATCCTGCTCGCTCGTCTCGCCCGTTGCGCTGTTCGGATAGGCGAACAGTTCGCAGACGTCGACGTCGAGATCATCGGTAACCGGGTCGAGACACCGCCCGCACTGACCGGTGAGTGGGGCCGAGAC
>JBDTFN010000299.1:0-6186 GCA_039937915.1 Jatrophihabitans sp.
GAACGCACTTTTGAGCTTCTGGGCGTACTGGTACGCGCCGACGTACTGCACGTACTTGATTCCGTCACCCTTGAGCTGGGTGGCGTAGCCGTTGTAGTTCGGCACCGCGGTGACATCGATGGCGATCTTGTCCTTGAAGTTGTAGCCCAGCTTGGATTCGGCGGCCATGAAGCTGTTCGCGTTGAGGCTGGCCGCACCGGCGTTGAGGTAGACGAAGCCTGCGTTCTTCTCCCCGCCCTTGGCGATCTGCTTGAAGTAGTTGAACGGGAAGCTGGGGATTTCGTTGACGGCCAGCGAGTACGCGCCGAAGGTCACGGGCGACTTGAACCGAGCCGTCTCGGTCGAGGTCGAGCGGAGATCGGGGATGCCGCAGCCGGTTACCGTGCTCGCACCGCCGGCGTCGAAGGCACTCATCGAGCCGACGAGGGCGAACGCGCTGCTGCACGCCGTCGTGGCGGCTTGCTGGTCGCCGCTCTCACTGGTGGCGCTGTCCAGTCCGGTCAGCTTCAACTTCCGTCCGCAGATGCTGGAGGTGGAGTTGAAGTAGGCGACGAAAGCCGTGACCGCGGCCTGGGCGGACTTGAACAGTCCGGGCACCGGACCGCTGAGGTCGGCTGCATTCGCGATAGTGATGGTGCTGTTGGTGATGCCGGGGCCGTTCCTGAATCCGGCGCAGCTAGCTGCCTTGATGCCCGCCACCGCGTTTCCCCCGCCGCTCCCGGTGCCGCCGGAGGTTGAACCCCGGCGCGAGGTGCCGCCCGTGCCGCTACCCCCGCGGGAGTTCGCTCCGCCCCCGGTGGTCGAACCCGCGCCGGAGCCAGATCCACCGCCGCTCGAACCTGCACCGGAGCCGCTGGAACCACTTCCGCTCCCGCCCAGCGATCCAGCCGCGGAGCCGTTGCCGACCGCATCGCCGCCCGCGCCCGTCCCGTCTCCCCCGACCGCCGCGTTGCCGTTGCCGGTGCCGCCGACGTCCTGCGCGTTCACGAACTCCTTCGGCGGCACTTCGGATCCGCACGCCGCGAGCACGAGACACGCCACGGTGGCACCGAGCAGGATTGTCTGACGACGATTCCGAATCTTCACGCAGTACCCCTTGGTCACGAGAGTCCCAGTACGTCTGTGTTGGCGAAGGAAAGTTCTGGCTCGCGTCCGGCGAAGAAAGAGCTGCCGAGCACGCTGAGGCCAGCGGAGGCACCGGTCACGATGGCGACCTTGCCGGTCGAGTCCAGACGGTCGTCTGTCATCGGAGTCCCACCAGTACGACCCGCATGCATCCTCCGCGTCCGAACGCCTCGTGCTTATCCCTGGCAACGAACCAAGACGCGAGAGGTCACGATATTTTTTTGCGGTATCGGATCCACGACGTCGTGGCCGCGTCGATAGTAGAACGCGTTCTACTTGTGAGCAGGCGTCTCGGACGGATATCGCAGGTTCCGTCCCGTTTTAGCCCTCGACGTAGCCCCGGACGCCCCGGTAATCTCACTAGAACACGTTCCAGTAGACGAGCGAGGTTCGCATGCAGATCAGTTACTCGGCCGAGCACGAGCAGTTGCGTAACGAACTACGAACTTATTTCGCGCGCCTGATGACGCCCGAGCGTCGTGAGGCCCTGCAGGGCGACGGCGAGTACGGCAGCGGCGGAACCTACAAGGAGATCGTCCGTGAGATGGGCCGGGACGGCTGGCTCACCCTTGGTTGGCCCGAGGAATACGGCGGACGCGGTGGATCGGCTCTGGAACAGCTGATCTTCACCGACGAGGCGGCCGTGGCCGGGGCTCCAGTCCCGTTCCTCACCGTCAACACCGTGGGTCCGACCATCATGCGGTTCGGCACGTCCGAGCAGCGCTCCTACTTCCTGCCCCGGATCGCGCGCGGCGAGCTGCATTTCGCCATCGGCTACAGCGAACCAGGCGCCGGGACGGACCTCGCCTCCCTGCGCACCCGCGCGGACCTCGACGGTGACGAATACGTCATCAACGGCCAGAAGATGTGGACGAGCCTGATCCAGTACGCCGATTACGTCTGGCTCGCCTGTCGCACGGACGCCGAGGCACCCAAGCACAAGGGCCTGTCCATCCTCATCCTCCCGACCGACGCGGACGGGTTCTCCTGGACCCCGGTCCGCACGGTGGCCGGTGTGACCACGAGCGCCACCTATTACACCGACGTGCGGGTGCCCGCCTCGTCGGTCGTCGGGGAGCTGAACCGAGGCTGGTCCCTGATCACCAATCAGCTCAACCACGAGCGTGTGGCGCTGACCTCCGCCGCACCGATCACTACTGCACTGCGCGAAGTTCGGGAGTGGGCGCAGAACACCAAGCTGGCCGACGGGCGACGGGTGATCGACCAGGAGTGGGTCCAGATCCATCTCGCTCGCGTGCACGCCAAGGTGCAGTTCCTCCGCTTGAAGAACTGGCAGGTCGCGTCCGGTTCGGCCAACGTCGGACCGGCCGACGCGTCGGCCACGAAGGTCTTCGGCACGGAGTTCGCCACCGAGGCCTACCGACTGCTCATGGAGGTGCTCGGCACCAACTCGATCGTGCGGCCAGGCTCCCCCGCGGCAATGCTTGCCGGGCGGGTCGAACGGATGCACCGGTCCGCGCTGATCCTGACCTTCGGCGGCGGGACGAACGAGGTCCAGCGCGACATCATCGGCGCGGTCGCCCTGCGCCTCCCGAGAGGACGTTAACGAACATGGACTTCGACCTCCCCGAGACGGCGCGCGAACTGGCCGACCTCACCCGGCGCATCCTCGCCGACCACGTCACCCAGGCCCGACTGCGCGAGATCGAGGCCGCGCCGGTGCACTTCGACGCGAATCTGTGGCACGCACTCGGCGGCGCCGGAGTGCTCGGGGCTGCGCTGCCCGCGAGCGTCGGGGGCGGCGACGCCGGCTTCCTCGGCCAGTGCGCCATCCTGCACGAGATCGGGCGTGCGGTCGCGCCGGTCCCCTATCTCTGGCACGTCACCGCCGCAGCCGCACTCGCGCACTTCGGTACCGACGAGCAGCGCGCGCGCTGGGCAACCCCGGCCGCGACCGGCTCACTCGTCCTTACTGCTGCGCTAGCCGAGGACCTTGCCGACAACCCCGAGGCGCCGTTGACCCGAGCCGAGCGGGTCGGCGACGGGTGGCGGCTCACCGGCGTGAAGTCTCTCGTCGCCGCGGGCGGCGTCGCGGACGCGATCCTCGTGCCGGCGTCCACCGACGACGCAGTCGTGCTATTCCTTGTGCGGCCAGATGACCCCGGAGTGACCCTGGTCGCCCAGCAACTCACCGATGGTGATCAGGCCACCGACCTCGAGCTCACCGACGTTCCGCTGGACGCCGACCGGCTGGTGCCGGGCGCGGACGCCGTCCACTGGCTGGTGTCCCGCTTGACCGTCGGGCTGGCCGCCTACCAGGTCGGAGTGCTGGAACAAGCGCTGGAACTGACCGCCGCCTACGCACGCGAACGGGAACAGTTCGGACGACCGATCGGCAGCTTTCAGGCCGTCGGGCAGCGACTGGCCGACGCCTACATCGATGTCGAGGCCACACGCCTGACGATGTGGGAGGCAGCGTGGCGGATCACCGAGGGCCTTCCCAGCTCCGCGACTATCGCCACCGCCAAGTTCTGGGCCGCGGACGCGGGGCACCGGGTCGCGCACACTGCGGTCCACGTCCACGGCGGGACGGGCATCGACATGGACGCTCAGACGCACCGCTATTTCACGGCGGCGAAGCGGACCGAATTCACCTTGGGCAGCGCCACGGCTCAACTGCTACGCATCGGCGCGGAGTTGGCGGACACTCCCGTCTAGATTTCAGCATCGGTCCGCGGTTCACCGCGTGGTGTCGAGACGCCGCAGGGTGACGGCGTACTCGCTGACCAGCTCGGCGATCAGGTCGGCCACCGGCCGTACGGCGTTCATCCGGCCGACGATCTGGCCGACCGGCATAGCCACCACCTCGGGGTCCGGGCTGAGCGCGATCCGCTGGTGAGCCTCGCTCACCAGGATGTTCTGCAGCGGCATCGGCAGCGGATCCGGTGCGCCGTCCTGCGCCCACGCGTCGGTCCACTTCGTCTTCAGCAGCCGCGCCGGTTTACCGCTGTAAACCCTCGCGCGCACGGTCTGGTCCGACCCTGCCGCGACGAGGGCCCGCTGCATCGCACCGCGGCTACCGAGGTCGTACTCCGCGGTCGTCAACCAGTACGAGCCCATCCAGACCCCGCCTGCCCCGAGCGCCATGGCCGCAGCGATCTGCCGGCCGGACCCGATGCCGCCGGCGGCCAGCACGGTGGCCTGCGAGCCAACAGCATCGACGATCTCCGGCACGAGCACCATTGTCGCGATCTCGCCGGTATGCCCGCCGGCCTCGGTGCCCTGGGCGATCACGATGTCGACACCGTTGTCCACGTGCGAACGGGCGTGCTTGGCCTTGCCGGCTAGCGCCGCCACCGGGACACCGTGCGCATGGGCCAGGTCGATGACGTCTTTCGGCGGAGATCCCAGCGCGTTGGCGATGAGCTTGATCGGATGCTTCAGGGCGACGTCGACGTGGGCGCGCGCGACGGAATGCAGCCAGCCGAGCACACCGTCGCGGGCCGGGTCGCCATGGTCGGGCAACGGCGGCACACCGAGCTTGCGCAACGTGTCGTCGACGAAACGACGGTGGCCGTCGGGGATGTAGGAGTTCAGGTCGACCTGGGTTCCCTCGGTCGGAATCTTCGCCGGCATGACGATGTCGACGCCGTAGGGTTTCCCGTCGGTGTTCTCATCCATCCAGTCCAGCACCGCGTCGAGTTCCTCGGCGTCGTTGAAACGCACGCAGCCAAGCACTCCGAGCCCTCCGGCGCGGCTGACCGCGGCGGCCACCTTCTCCGAAGGAGAGAACGCGAAGATCGGGTACTCGATCCCGAGCTGGTCGCAGATTGGTGTTCGCATCAGCGCGCGGCCGCCGATAGCGCCAGGTCGGTGGCGACCGGATAGTTGGCCTTGCCCGTGGCGGTCCGCGGCACCTCGGCGACCAGGCAGAGGTATCGAGGCAGCTTGAAGCCCGACAGGGACGCCCGCAGGAAGTCGCGCAGCGCGTCCAACTCGATGACATGCCCCTCGCGGGGTTCGATCACTGCGGCCACCGCCGCGCCGAAGCGCTCGTCCGGGACGCCGACCACGAGCGCGTCGTAAACCCCAGGGTGCTGCTTCAGCGCCGACTCGACCTCCTCGGGGTAGACCTTCTCCCCGCCGGTGTTGATGCAGTTGGAGCCCCGCCCGAGCAGCCGCACCCGGCCCTCGGCTTCGATGCGGGCGAAGTCGCCGGGTACCGAATACCGCACGCCGTCGATCTCGAGGAACGTCCGGGCCGACTTCTCCGGGTCCTTGTAGTAGCCCAGCGGCACGCTCTTCGCACGACCGAGTCGCCCGACCACACCGATGTCGGTAGCCGGATCCAGGATCTTGTTGTCATCGTCGATCACCACGGCCTCTGCACCCAGGGTGATCACGGTGCCCTCGTCCTTGAGCAGCGCGGCGTCCTGCAGTCCGGTGCCGGTGAAGCCGGTCTCGGAGGCACCGACGGAGTCGGTAAACACCGCGTTCGGGAACGCGGCCATCCAGCGTTCCTTGACCGGCTTGGAGAAGATGGCGGCGCTGCTGGAGATCGCGAACAGGCTCGACCCGTCGTAGTCCCCTGCCTCGAAGGTCTCGATGAGCGGGCGCGCCATCGCGTCGCCGGTCATGAAGATCAGCATGACCTTCTCGCGGTCCACGGTCTCCCACACCTCGACCGGGTCGAACCTCGGTGCGAGCAGGGTCAGGGTGCCGGCGAACAGGTGCATGAGAAGCGCGGCCTGCGCGCCGCCGTGCATCAGCGGACTGAGCGGCAATCCGATGAGGGTGTTCTCGCCGCGCGCAGCCTTGGCCGACTGGTCGTACTCCTCGAGTCGCTCCCCGGTCATGAAGTCGATGCCGCCACCGAGCACCCGCCAGAAGTCCTCGTGGCGCCACATGACGCCCTTGGGGAATCCGGTCGTGCCGCCGGTGTAGATGATGTGGACGTCGTCGCCGGAACGTTCACCGAAGTCACGCCCGGTGTCCTGACCGGCCACCGCCTCGGCCAGAGTCACCGCACCGTAGGCGGCAGGACCGGGCGCGCTCCCCCTGTCGACCTCGACACCGAAGTCGACCACCTCGGGAAGTTCG
>JBDTFN010000300.1:0-4709 GCA_039937915.1 Jatrophihabitans sp.
CATACCTACTCTTGCTCTTCGGGCTCGTCGGCGTTTCGCGCGACTGCCGTCACGGTGACACCGTCCGGAAGGTTCATCAGGCGCACGCCCATCGTCTGACGCTGTGCCCGTCGTACCTCGGACGCCAGAGTCCGGATGACCACGCCGTCGGAGGTGATGGCGTAGATCTCGTCCTTCGGGCCGACGGCAACTGCACCGACCAGCCCGCCCCGGGTGGAAACGATACGCGCGGTGAGCACGCCCTTGCCTCCTCGACCCTGCACGGGATACTCCCCGATGCGAGTCCGTTTGGCGTATCCGCCCTCAGTGGCGACCAAGATTTCGGCGTCCTCGTCCTGCACGACGTTCATGGCGAGCAGTTCGTCACCATCGTTGAAGCGCATGCCGAATACCCCCGAGGTGTCGCGACCCATGGGTCGCAGCGCCTCGTCGTCGGCGGTGAAGCGGATCGACATCGCCCTACGGCTGACGAGCAGGAGGTCCTGATCCGCCGAGATCAGCGACGCGTCGATCAGCTCGTCGTCCTCGCGCAGCTTGATGGCCACGATGCCGCCGGTGCGGGGCGAGTCGAACTTCGTCAACGCGGTCTTTTTGACCAGACCGTGCTTGGTGGCCAGCACGAGGTAGGGGGCCACCTCGTAGTTGTTCAAGGTGATGACCTCGGCGATCGTCTCGCCCGGCTGGAAAGCCAGCAGATTGGCCACGTGCTGCCCGCGGGCATTGCGGTTCGCCTCGGGCAGTTCGTAGGCCTTGGCCCGGTAGACCCGACCCTTGTTCGTGAAGAACAGGATCCAGTCATGCGTGGACGTGACGAAGAAGTGCGCAACGAGATCGTCCTGCCGTAGCGCGGCCCCCTGGACGCCCTTGCCGCCGCGACGCTGCGCCCGGTACAGATCGGTCTTGGTCCGTTTCGCGTAGCCGGTGCGGGTGATGGTGATGACGACGTCCTCGCGAGCGATGAGGTCCTCCATCGACACATCACCGTCGTGCGGGATGAGCCGAGTGCGCCGGTCGTCGCCGTACTTGTCGACGACCTCATTCATCTCGTCGCGGATGATCTGCCGCTGCCGTCCCGGCTTGGCCAGGATGTCGTTGTAGTCGGCGATCTTGGCTTCGATCTCGGCGGCCTCGTCGATGATCTTCTGCCGCTCCAGCGCGGCCAGCCGCCGCAGCTGCAGGTCGAGAATGGCCTCGGCCTGGATCTGGTCGATCTCGAGCAGATCCATCAGGCCGGCCTTGGACGCCTCGGCCGAGGGCGCACTACGGATCAAAGCGATGACGGCGTCGAGCTGGTCCAGCGCCTTGAGCAGGCCGCGCAGGATGTGCGCGCGCTCCTCGGCCTGCTTGAGCAGGTAGCGGGTACGCCGGACGATGACCTCGACCTGATGCTCGACGTAGTGCGAGACAAACTGATCGAGGCGCAGCGTGCGCGGCACGCCGTCGACGATCGCCAGCATGTTCGCGCCGAATGTGGTCTGCAGCTGGGTGTGCTTGAACAGGTTGTTCAGCACCACCTTGGCCACCGCGTCACGGCTGAGGGTGATGACCATGCGCATGCCGATGCGGTCAGAACTCTCGTCGTGGATGTTGCGGACGCCGGCGATCTTGCCTTCCTTGACCTGATCGGCGATGGAGGAGACGAGGTTGTCCGGGTTCACCTGGTACGGCAGTTCGGTGATGACCAGGATCGTCGCGCCCTTGGCGTCCTCTTCGACCTCGACGACCGCGCGCATCCGGATCGAGCCCCGTCCGGTCCGGTAGGCGTCCTCGATGCCGTCCCGACCCACGATCAGCCCGTGGGTGGGGAAGTCCGGCGCGGGGATCAGCTCGATGAGCTTCTCGAGCAGCTCCTCCTCGGTCGCGTCCGGGTGGTCGAGGGCGTACGTGACGCCAGCCGCTACCTCCCGCAGGTTGTGCGGGGGGATCCGGGTGGCCATCCCGACCGCGATGCCCTCGGATCCGTTGACCAACAGGTTCGGAAACCGGGCCGGCAGGATGACGGGTTCGGTGGTGTTGCCGGCGTAGTTGGGAACGAAGTCGACGGTGTCCTTGTCGATGTCGGCCAACATCGCCATCGCCAGGTTCTGCAACCGACACTCGGTGTAGCGATAGGCCGCCGCCGGGTCGTTACCCGGTGATCCGAAGTTCCCCTGCGGATCGATCAGCGTGTACCGCAGCGACCACGGCTGGGCCATCCGCACCAACGCGTCATACAACGCGGAGTCACCGTGCGGGTGATAGTTACCCATCACGTCACCGACGACACGTCCACACTTGACGTAGTTACGGTCCGGCCGGAACCCCGAGTCGTACATCCCGTACAGGATCTTGCGGTGGACAGGTTTCAACCCGTCACGGACGTCCGGCAGCGCACGCCCCACGATCACCGACATCGCATAGTCGATATAGCTGCGCTGCATCTCCGTCTGGATGTCAACCGGCTCGATCCGGTCATACGGAGTCTCGGGTGGTTCCGTGGTGTCGGTCATCTAGCTAGCTCTCTTTCGAGTAGTGCCGGTAGCTCGTCATCCGCGACCGCGTCTCGGAGGTTGCCGAGCGGTTGCGCAGTGGTGTTGCCGGGTTCGGGAGCGTGGATGGGCCTGGCCGTCCGAGGCGAGGAACGAGCCGAGGACTGGATGCGAACGAACCTGGCAACACCACGGAGCACAGGATCAAATGTCCAGAAAACGCACGTCGCGAGCGTTGCGGATGATGAACGACCGCCGCGCCTCGACGTCCTCCCCCATGAGGACGCTGAACAACTCGTCCGCCGTGGCCGCGTCGTCGAGAGTGACCAGCCGCAGGATCCGGTGGGCCGGGTCCATGGTGGTCTCCCACAACTCCTTGGAGTTCATCTCACCCAGACCCTTGTACCGCTGGACCGCGTCGTCCTTGGCCAGCTTGCGGTTCGCGTTCTGGCCGTCCTTGATGACGACGTCGCGTTCCTTCTCCGAGTAGACGTAGTCCGGGTCGCCCTTGCTCCACTTGATCTTGTACAGCGGCGGGGCGGCGAGGTAGACGTGATGAGCCTCGATGAGCGGGCGCATGAAGCGGAACAGCAGGGTGAGCAGCAGCGTGGTGATGTGCTGACCGTCGACGTCGGCGTCGGCCATCAGCACGATCTTGTGATAGCGCAGCTTGCTGACGTCGAAGTCATCGTGGATCCCGGTGCCCATGGCCGTGATGAGCGACTGGACCTCGTTGTTCTTCAGCACCCGATCGATCCGCGATTTCTCGACGTTGATGATCTTGCCGCGAATCGGCAGGATCGCCTGGAACATCGAGTCCCGGCACGACTTGGCCGACCCGCCGGCCGAGTCACCCTCGACGATGTACAGCTCGCTCTGAGACGGGTCGGTGGAGCGGCAGTCGGCGAGCTTGCCCGGCATGCCGAAGGTGTCCAAGGCGTTCTTGCGGGCCAGTTTGCGGGCCTGCTGGGCGGCTTTACGAGCCTTCGCGGCCTGGTTGATCTTCGAAACGATGGTCTTGGCCTCGCTTGGGTGCTGCTCGAACCAGTCCCCGAGTTTCTGGTTGCAGACCGTCTGCACGAAGGTTCGCGCCGAGGAGTTACCCAGCTTGCTCTTGGTCTGTCCCTCGAACTGGGGCTCACCCATCTTGATCGAGATGATCGCGGCCAGGCCCTCGCGGATGTCGTCGCCGGAGAAACGGTCGTTGTCCTTGATGAACTTCGCGGCGATGGCCCAGCGGTTGACGACGTTGGTCAGCGCGGCGCGGAAACCCTCCTCGTGGGTCCCGCCCTCCTGCGTGTTGATGGTGTTCGCGAAGGTGTAGACGCTGCCGGAGTACGAGGAGTTCCACTGCATCGCGATCTCGATCGACATCCGGTCAGCGGGGTTGTCGCTGTCCTCGATGAAGTAGATCGGCTCTTTGTGGATCGGCTCCTTCGACTTGTTCAGGTACTCGACGAACTCGGCGATCCCGCGGGGGTAGAAGTAGGTGATCTCCCACGGCTTGCGGGACGCAACCTTGTGCGGTGCCGCCTCGTCGCTGGCCGCCGGTGCGGTCGCTGAGGCTGCCGGTGCCGTCGCGCCGGACGCCGAGAGCTCGTCCTCGACGACCTTGGCCGGCCGTTCGTCGCGCAGCACGATGGTCAGTCCCTTGTTCAGGAACGCCATCTCCTGCAGCCGCCGGATCACGGTCTCGCGGTTGTACTCGAGGGTCTCGAAGATCGCGTCATCAGCCCAGAAGGTGACCGTCGTGCCGGTGCGGTCAGTGGCCTCGCCCTGTTTCAGCGGTTCGGCGGGCTTCTGGTCGACGTAGGGCTGGCTCCAGTGATAGCCGTCGCGGTCGATCTCGACCTCAAGACGGCTACTGAGTGCGTTGACGACCGAAACCCCGACCCCGTGCAGGCCGCCGGAGACCGCGTAGGAGTCCCCGTCGAATTTTCCGCCCGCGTGCAGGACGGTAAGGATGACCTCGACGGTGGGCCGCTTCTGCTGCGGGTGCATATCGACGGGCATTCCGCGACCGTTGTCGCTCACCCGGACGCCGCCGTCGGCGAGCAGCGTGACCTCGACCCGGTCGGCGTACCCGGCCAGGGCCTCGTCCACGGAGTTGTCCACGACTTCCCACACCAGGTGGTGCAGGCCCCGTTCGGACGTCGAGCCGATGTACATGCCGGGACGTTTGCGGACCGCTTCGAGGCCCTCGAGCACGGTGATGTTCTGACCCGAATAGGTCGACTTCTT